>JBAXQZ010000017.1:0-13554 GCA_037131475.1 bacterium
TTGAAAATTGCTGTGCCGTCCGTAGCTTTATGCGAAGGATGGATAATTGAAAATTAATCATTGTATCACTGTCCGACCACGATATTATCCTTAAATTTCTCAAATGTTTTTTGTCCTATCCCTTTGACCTTCATCACATCCTCAATCTTCGAAAAACCATTATTTGAATCACGATAATCAATAATCCTTTGCGCATATACGGGCCCAATCCCTGATAAACTATCGAGCTCCGCAAGTGTGGCCGTATTTAAATTTATTTTCCCAGGAATTGGTATCAAATTTGTACTTATTGCCTTAGTTTTGCTGGGTTGGGGAGCAGTCTCGGCAGCGACACTCTCTTCGGCTCCGACCGCCGACTGACTACCAATTTGGCTAGTAATATCTGCAACATTCAAACTTGTCGAGCGGGTCTTGAGGTCTTTCAACTCCGTCTCCAAAGCCATCAACTTCGATGCTTGGGCGTCCAATTTCCTCTCAATATCAGGCTTGAAAGCATTCTCTCTCCAAAGCAAATATCCGCCACTGACCAAAATCAATACAATTAAAATAGTTCCTATGATGAGACGATTGCTCTCAATCCAATCACCAAAATTAAATTCCTTCTCTTCGATATGGTTCATTATTTTGCCTCAATAAATCAAAAAGTTTAGCATCCGTCATCTCAATAACATACATCTCTATTTGTTTTTGCGATTCTGACATATTAATCAATCGTGCGATCTCTTCAGGCGAGAAACCAAAGTGAGCCAACTGCATCGGACCGATCATCGAATCAGTAATTCGATGCAACAAATCGCCCAAATCATTGAGTGGCAATCCAGATATATTTGAAATTTCGGAAATTTTTGAAGCTACTTTTTCGCGCAAGGGCCGATGCATTTTGTGAACGATATTTGCCAAATACATACGTATTTCATAAGCACGGACCATCTCTTTTTGAAGTTCTAAATGTGAATTATTTGGTTCGGATTGATTTATCTTCGATAGATAACCTTGATCAAATGCTTCGAGCAAACTTTGAACCTCCGCTTCGTTGCAATCACGTTGCCTTAGAGTTAAAACCAAGCTCGCTCTCGCTCGCCCAAGATCAGAAGCAGGATCGCCGAAATTTACTGTGTCATAATCAATGACGGACAGTATCGACTTATTTGATTCATAAAAAAAATTCTCGAAATGAGCATCGCCATGGACCAAGGAGCATTGAGTTGCTTGCAGTGTTGCTTTTAATCGATCCTGCAATGCCTCCTTTGTGCAGCCTAGACTTGCAAAATCTACTGCTCCCATCCTCTCTACGACTTCTAGATTTTGGATAATTAGACTCAAATTACTCATCACTATTGACTCCTTTGAGCCAGACACATAATCAACCGACATCTGTACGGGTTGTTCAAGTTTTTCTACATTATGGCTATGAATTGTACAAAGCATTTTGCCAAGATTGGAAGCTATGTGCTTCGCATGCTCATGGCCATTTTCTCGATCAAGACTGTCCAATATTTCCTTTTTGATCGAACACCCAGAGACCTTTTCAGTCACAAAGACATCCTCTGTAATCCATTTAATTGCCTCGGGGATTTGCATTTCGCTTGCGAGACTCCACTGATCGATTAGATATCGTGCCTGCCAAAGATGTTCGGCGCCATGTTCATCACTAAAACCTTTGGCGACCAAAAGTCTGCCATCACTTGTTTGAATCATCAAAACAGGATTGAGACATGTATCTCCCAATCGCTCAGCATTTGTAATCTTGATCCCCTCTCTCTCCGCCCATATGAGAACCTTGGTAATCACTTTTCGACACATTTTTACCATCTCTGGATTAGCCACTCTCTCGCCACTCTTGATCTCGGCCATAAGCCTCGCCGCCTCAGCTTCAATGTGCTCAACATCCAGTGAATTTGGATTGAGATTATCCGTTGGTGGCGATATATGACCGCCTGTTGCCTCGTCAGGAGTAATAGAAAATTCTCCGATCATATTTATCCTAAATTATTATTAATTTAAATTTAAATTAATTTTAAACCCACCAACCAATCAAAGCAAGGCCTGAGAGTAATTTTAGATAGTTGGCAGTCGGCAGCTGGTAGTTGGTAGTTGGCAGTCTGCAGTCGTTAATGAATTTTGAATTATGAATAATGTGATGTCATCCTGAGGTATCGAAGGATCTAGAGCATGGAGCTAGGGCTCGTTGGAGAATAGAGCGCTTTGCTAGATTCTTCACTCTAGCTTACTTGTTCAGAATGACGGGCAAGAACAAAAGAGGATTATCTATCCCATAGATTATCGGATCAAGTCCGATAATGACAATGAATAGGGTATGTCATCTCGGATGTATATATTTCGTAAATTTAGTATTTTTCGTATTTCGTATTAATTATTGAAAATTGAAATTTATCCAAGGTTTCACTCCATATGCTTGCTTGATACAAATTGTGAGATTTTGTCCTTCAACAACGGATATTTATCAATTTCTGGTGCGATTTCCTTGGCAGAAGCGCTTGCCTCCTCTATCAATACTCGATCAGACAATGACGCCATCTTGAGATCCAACATCCCAGACTGCTCCGTGCCAAATATCACACCTGGACCTCGAGTCTCCAGATCAATTTCAGCCAATTTGAAACCATCCGCAACTGCTTCCAGACTCTTCAAACGCTGCAGCGCCACCTCGCTCTGAGTATTTGAGAACAAAAGACAAAAGGATTGATGCTCAGCGCGTCCGACTCTTCCACGAAATTGATGGATCTGCGCCAGACCAAAATGCTCGGCATCTTCGATCATCATTACCGTCGCATTTGGCACATTTACCCCTACCTCGACCACCGAAGTACTAACCAAAATTTGTGTCTCTCCGTCTGCAAATTTGGCCATTATTTCATCCTTTTCCTTCGCCTTCATCTTGCCATGAAGCATACCGATTTCATATTCAGGGAATATCTCATTTTTCAATTTTTCGTACTCCTTGACCACCGACTTTCTGTCCTCCTCAAAGAGATTAATTGCAATTTTATCATCCTCCTTTTCTTCGATCAGAGGACAAATCACAAAGACCTGTCGGCCGGCACGAATATGCGCACGAATAAAGTCATATGCTTTGCTACGATTTTGAGATTCAACGAAGCGCGTCTTTATCTCCTTACGATCTGCTGGCTTCTGGCTAATTACGGAAAAATCAAGCTCACCAAACAAAGCAAGATGCAACGTCCGTGGGATTGGTGTCGCGGTCATTGAAAGAAAATGAGGCTTGAGCAATTGGCAGTTAGTAGTTAGTGGTTCGCAGTTTGTAGTCGGTAGTTGATGATCGTTATTTGAGAATTTTTGGAGCGACTCACGTTGCTTCACACCAAAACGATGTTGTTCGTCAACGATTACTAGGCCTACATTATCGAAAATAACTCCCTTTTGTATCAAAGCCTGAGTCCCAATAATAACATCTGAATTTTGAATTTTGAATTTTGAATTTTGGCTATCTGTTTTTTTATCGGATTTTGGCTCAATTTCATAATTAGATTCCTGTCGACCGGAGGTCAATAGACTAATCTTTAGATTACTCTCTGAGAACACTTCTTTGAACGTTTCATAATGCTGAAAAGCCAAAATGCTAGTCGGGCACATCACCAAGGTTTTCATCCCAGCCCTTACAGCAGCCAAAGCAGCGATAGCTGCCACGATCGTCTTGCCGCTGCCAACGTCACCATTAAGAAGACGATTCATGGGTATTTCTCGAGCAATATCAGCCAATATTTCCTTTGTCGCCTTGACCTGATCATCAGTCAACACAAAGGGTAATTGCTTAATCAGCTTGTCTATCTCAGTCCTATCAATCACAATTGGCTTTGCCCGGTCCTTTTGACTCTCGATTCTGCCAATATTGCCCCGCAATGATATCAAGAAAAGCTCCTCAAAAGCCAACCTTCTTCTCGCGAGTGTAAGCTTCTCCTCGTTTTCTGGCTGATGAATCATCCAGATAGCTTCAGGCAAGCTCAAAAATTTGTGCTTATCGAGAATTTGGCTTGGCAAAAAGTCAGTTAGTTTTGAGATAGGACTTCTAAGATTCGAGACTATTTTCTCAATGTAATGGCTCGAAATACCACCGGTCTCTGAATATTTTGGCACAATTCTCAGACGAGAAGCTCGCTCGGGTGATTCCATGACCAATTCATTGGCAAAACGGTTAAAGGTCACCCTGCCGTGCAAGATGAGCTCGGTCCCATTTCTCAACATTTTAGTCAAAAATGGCTGATTGAACCAAACAATTTTGATAGAGGCACTATCATCAGCAACTACCGCCTCAGTGACATCAAAACCACGTTTTCTAGTCTTTTTATTACCAATACCTAGAAGTGAGCCTCTAATAGTGATTATGGGCTTATCTTGCCAATTAGAGCCAATCAGCGTCGGTATCTGACCAATGGGAGTAATCTGAGTAAAGTCATCATATCTTCGCGGATAATTAAATATTAAATCACCAATGCTCTCAATGCCCAATTTCAAAAATTTCTCCGCAGTTTTGATACCCACGGCAGGTAAAAATTTGATTGGCACACCCAAATCACAACTATCCATATCAATTTTTGTAGAATTCATATCTCTATCTTAGCCTGTGAACAGTAAATTGTGAAGTGCTTGATTAGAATGCAGCTGGCAGTTGGCAGTTAGTAGTTGGTAGTTTGCGGTTAGCGGTTGTTAGTTTGTTTTGTTTTGAGGGATGTCATACCGGGCTGAAAGCTTGAGATCCGGAATCCCATCACAAGCGCGAGCGCAATCACCTTGCAAAACAATTACAAAGCTTACTAATTGGTCATTGAAAATTGAAAATTAAATCTATTCCATAGATTATCGGATCAAGTTCGAGAATGACAGAACAATTAAAATTTAATTATTCCCCCACCAATCACCTCATCACCGAGATAGAAAACTGCACTCTGCCCAGGCGTGATTGATCTTACAGGCTCATCAAATCTAACGATGTATTGGCCAGATATGGCTGATTTTGAGATGTGACAAATGACACTTTTCGCCCGATACCGAATTTTAACCGTCAGATTAATCAATTTTTCAATATCAGTTTCAAGAATGATCAAATTTAAATGATCAACTATCATCTCATTTTTGTACAACGCGGTCTCTTCACCGACAATCAGCTGATTCTTCCCACAATCAAAACCAGTCACATAAAGAGGCTTTTTATCTTTATGTGCCTCATTGTCCAGACTATTTTTAGAATTTGAAATACTTTGATTGACTCCTCTTCGCTGCCCAATCGTGTAATTAACCAATCCCTCATGCACACCCACTCTTTGTCCACCTTGATCTATGATATCGCCCGACTCAAAATAGCTAGCAGGCAAATATTTTTTCAAAAAAACTCGATAATCATCATCAACGAAACAGATCTCCTGACTCTCAACTTTTTCAAAAACAGGCAAAACCCAAGCCTTGGCCAAAGCCCTTACCTCGACCTTCGTCATATCGCCAACAGGCAATAATATCCGACTCAATTGAGCCTGATCCAGTTGATGCAAGAAATATGATTGATCCTTAGTATCATCTACTCCTCGGAGTAGATGATAATTATCATTTTCCAATTTCCAATTGTCATTTAATTGATCATTTTCCAATTGTTTATTAATTGATAATTGATAATTGATAATTGATAATTGGCTCGAATCTTTGATCCGAGCATAGTGGCCTGTCGCAACATAATCGCAACCAATCTTTTTGGCAAAATCCAACATCCAGCCAAATTTAATTTTTTTATTACACAATACGCAAGGATTCGGAGTCTCAAGCTTGCCATACGTATCGACGAAATAATCAACAATCTCCGATTTAAACTCGCCTCGGACATCTACAACGTAAAGGCGAATTCCAAGCTGATCAGCCACTGCCCGAGCATCCAGTAGTGCCTTATCATCACAACATGCATTTTCCCTATTTACCGAACAAGTCGGGTCAAACCACAACTTCATAAAGAGGCCGACTACTTCATGGCCAGCATCCTTCAAAATCTTGGCCGACACAGAGGAATCAACACCACCTGAAAGCCCAATCGCAACTTTTTTGCTCATTTAATCTTCATAAATATTATTTTTGCACTAAATTTTGAAACAACATTGCAATCGTTGTCGGCCCGATACCACCTGGAACAGGAGTATGGTAGCTTGATTTTGCATAAGCATTTGAATCAATATCACCGACCAAAGCACCATTTTGTTCAGCAGTGCCAGCATCAATCAAAACCACATTTTCTTTGACTATATCGGCTTTGATCAGATTGGCAACGCCAGTTGCCGAGATAATAATATCAGCTTGTCCAATCACATCCTCAAAATTCTTCGTCTCATTATCAGCAATTGTCAGATTTATCTTCTTTTCCTTGAGAACCCTAATCAAAGGTGCGCCGACCAAGAACCCAGAGCCAACTACGACAACATTACTGGTTTGTAGATCAGCTTTTGATCGTTTGATCGCCTCAAGCACAGATAAAACGACTGGTGGCTTAAAATCTGAGGTTAATCCCAAGCAATAGCGCAATCCATCAACATCCTTTTTGGGCGAAATGGCCGAGATTAATTTATCCCGATCAAATTTCTTCGGTGCTGGTATCTGGATCAATATGCCATCGGTTTCAGGGTCAGTATTGAGAAATTCTATTGCCTCAATAATCTGCTCCTCAGAATCTTTTTCCTCAAATTTGTATAAGCAGAATTGCACACCAATGCTATGAGCAAATTTTTGTTTGAGCTCCACATATTTACGACTCACAGGATCATCACCGATCAAAAATTCGGCCAATACCGGTGGTCGATCAAGACCGACCACTTTGTTGGCCAGCTTCTTCATCATCAATTCATTAATTTTTTTTCCGTCAAAAGCATTCATAATAGTAAATTCGAAATTCCAATATCGAAATTCGAAGCAATAATTAATAGTTAAGCTTAAATATTTATTTTATCTCTTTTTTTCGCGAACGATAATCCTCTACCGCCTTATGAATCGCATCCGCAGACAATATCGAACAATGATATTTTTGTTTCGGCAATACGCCCAAAGCTTCATTGATATCATCACGTGATAGTTTCTCAATCTCTGTTAGACTCTTACCCTTTGCAAGCTCTGTCATCATACTTGACGAAGCAATAGCCGCTGCACAACCGAGAGTTTTGAATTTTACATCTTCGATATACTCCTCCGTTTGCGGTTTGCGGTTTGCGGTTTGCAGCTCATTACTGCCGACTGACGATGGCCGACTGCCGACTTTGATATAAGTATACATCACATCGCCACATTTCATATTGCCGACTTGGCCGACCCCATCAGCATCTTTGATCTCACCGACATTGCGCGGATTTTGAAAATGATCAAGCACCTCTTTGGTATATTCCATATATTACTCCTATTTGATATAAATTCTAAATTGCACTAAATTTTTCAATGTTACTATATTTTTTCGTAAATTTAGTATTTTTCGTATTTCGTATTTACTTAAATGGGGACATTTCCCTCAAATTTTTGATAATCCCCGGCAATACTCTCAAAACCTCATCAATTTCTTCGATCGTTGTCTCATGTGACAAGGAAAATCTGATCGAACCATGCGCCTTCTCTGGCGGTATGCCCATAGCCGAGAGCACATGACTTGGACTGAGCGAGCGAGAGGTACAGGCTGACCCTGAGGAGACTGCAATGCCAAGAAAATCGAGGTTCAATATTATGGCTTCACCCTCTGCATTGAGAAAACTGACATTAGAAATATGTGGCGCACGATTGGCACCAACGCCATTGATGATTGCATCAGAAATACTAGCAGCAATCCCCGCTTCCAACCGATTACGTAATTCTGCGACCTGATTCGTTATTAACGATTCTCGACTTTCAATCTGATGCAATGCTTTTGCCATACCAGCGATCGCCGCAACATTTTCCGTACCAGCTCTCATGCGAAATTCTTGATCACCACCACTTATCTGCGATCGGATGGGAATGCCCTTGCGGACATACAAAACACCAACGCCTCGTGGACCATGAAATTTATGAGCCGCAATAGTCAAAAGGTCAACATTCAACATTTCTGGGACTATATTCAAATATTCGACCGCCTGTACCGCATCCGTGTGGAAAAATATCCTATCTTTGCGATCTGAATTAATATTTTTGAGCCTCTCTCCTATCTCTTTGATTGGAGTGATCACACCGGTCTCATTATTTACATAAATCAGACTGACCAAGATAGTATTGTCGCAAATCGCAGCCTCAATCTGATCTGCCGAGATAATGCCATTTTGATCTGGCTTCAAATAAGTCGTTGCGATCAAACCTTGAGATTCCATCTCCTCGACCGTGTGAAGCACAGCATGATGCTCAACCATACTAGTAATTATATGAGGCAATTTTCCAGTTTTCAATTCATTTTTTTTGATATAACCCTCTACTACGCCACGCAATGCGAGATTATCACTCTCGGACCCACCCGAGGTAAATATAATCTCATCTTCCCGACAGTTCAAGAATTTCGCGACCTTTCGGCGAGACTGATCAAGTACTGTCCTTGCATCCTGTCCGAAAGAGTGAACAGAAGAAGGATTGCCCCAATTTTGCTCCATCACCTTCTTCACCTCAAGAATTACCTCCGAGGAGGGTTGCGTTGTAGCTGAATTATCCAAATATATATGTTTCATATGTTTAAAAATGATTTAAATAATAATTCTATCTCTAATCGCTAATCTTATTAGCAATTTTCCGCAAATCCTGCATACAAGCTTTGCACTCATTGCCGCTAACCAACTTCTCAAAATCTTCCTTTGAAATCAAATATGCCACCGCCTTGGAATAGCGACTCACTTGGTAAACCTGACCAGTCTCAACTTCCTTGATCACCCTGGAAAGTTGATCCTGCAATTCATTAGTAGTAATCTGCTTCATAATATCTTTCATTTAATATTTTATAAATTGATAACAGTTGGCGGTTTGCAGTTTGCAGTTAGTAGTTTGTAATTTATTTTTGAGGGGTGTCATTCCTGGCTGAAAGCTAGTGGATTCGATTCCACTCACCATGCAGAGCGCAGTCGAACGCAAGACCCGGAATCCCGTCACAAGCGCAAGCGCAATCACTTTACGAAACAATTACAGAACTTACCAATTGGTCATTGAAAATTAAATAATTAATTGAAAATTGGAAATTGATACTTGAAAATTAAAATCCATATCCTAGAATAGTCGCCAGATCATGAAATTAATTCAGGATGACGAACAAATAACAGTCGAATAATGGATAATTGTTACCCCACAAGTAATGTAACATTTTGCAAAATACCTGTCAATACTAGCGCCTATCTCCGCATCAAAGATATTATTGAATTATACCTCCCCTTACCCCTCCTAATTTAAGAGGGGAAGAAATGAACGATTATGATTAGATCAATAAAAATTATTTGATGCCAAAGAACTTTTTGGCCTTCTTGGTCGTTTCCTGCTCAACCTCAGCCAGAGACACTCCTTTGATCTCAGCAATCCTCTTCGCCACTTCAACGACATAGGCAGGCTCATTTCGATTACCACGATTTGGCTCCGGCGCCATATATGGCGAATCGGTCTCAATCATTATTGACCCAATCGGCACTTTTTTGATGGCATCAATGAGATCTGGATTAACATTTTTGAAGGTAATTGCCCCCGTCAACGAGATAGCAAAGCCCATATCCAATATTTTTTCAGCAAATTCATAATTTCCCGAAAAACAATGTATCACTGAACGTATGCCACCCTGATATGTTTTGAGAATTGCAAGAATATCAGCTTCAGCTTCACGACAATGAATCACGGTCGGCAATTTGGTCTCAAGCGCCAAATCCAACATTTGCTCGAAGCAAAATATCTGCTCTTCGCGCTTTGGACAGTTCGCATACTTACTCGATCTTTTGAGATAATAATAATCAAGGCCAATCTCACCGATTGCCACCACTTTTTCATGATTGGCCATTGTGAGAAGCTGACCTGGTGTCTCGATATCTAGATCGAGCGCCGAGTGTGGATGCAAACCGACAGTAGCATAAACTTCGGGATAACGTCGCGCGAGATCAATTGAATGCTTCGAGCTCTCGAGGTCTACACCAATATTGATAATATTCGAAAGACCTGCCTCTTTGGCACGCCCCAATATGGCCGGAACTTCATTTTTATAATCTGGAAAATCCAAATGTGCATGAGTATCAATAAACATAATATAAATTTCTAATTAAGAATCTCTAAATACTAGCATATTTTTTCTATCATTTCGACTCTGTGAAACGCTTCTCTTCTGTTATTTCAACTCGGTAGAACCAATCCCTCCTGTCATTTCGACTCGGTGAAACCGGTGGAGAAATCTAATAATGAATAAACTATTACTAAGATCTCTCGGCTCCGCTTCACTCTGCTCGAGATGACAGGCGGTGTGGCTATTTTTTATTCTTCGACTCCTTGTAGCTTGAGGGTTGAGAAGTCCGAAGTTAGTATGTCATTCACTTAATAGTCACGTACAAGACACAGCTTACAATAATACTAGCAGTAATTGCATCTTTTACAAAATTTTGCCTCTCTTTGAAAAAAATAAAGGAAAAAAGATAGACAAATATCGGCCCCAAGAGCAAGACCATCGTCGTCTCAATCACGCCGAGACTCTGAAAGCCATAAAATTTTAACACCATCTGCACGACGCCAAACATCGCTGAAATAATCGTCAGAGCAAAGGCATCTCGATTAAATTTGCTAATTTTGGGATGATACACTATCGCAAAAATAATGAAGATAAATAAAGTACGTACGAAATACAAAGTTACGGGTGGTATGTAATCGAGTAAATATTTAATAAATATGGATTCTATCGCCATGAAAAACATTGCTGCCATTGTGCCTCTGGCAGCTACACTCAATCGAAGGTGGTGCTTCTTGACACGACTAGCAATAAAAGCGATAGAGGCGGCCAGGCCAGCGATCAAAACTCCCCAACTCCTTTCAGCAGGAATAAATATCTCAGCCAAGATAATAGTCGTGAGAGGCGTCAAAAGCATAATCAATTCAAATTCATGCAAATCTTCCTTCAATAGACCTTTGTAATAAAACAAATTCCAGCCGATTGCCGCGCCAATCATCCCGAGAAACAATAATATCGCCCGATAATCTGTCAAAATTTTGATATCAAATCCACCCCATTGTGGCAAAAAGACGGCCGTAATCAAAGCCAAAAAGAAAAAAACCGTCGGCACAAAAAGCTTGATCGGCGTCCTATATTTACATAGTATCACTTTGTCCGAGAGCACCCCACCGGCATATCCGACCGATGCTATCAACGCCTCAAGCATTTTCCCTCCGCCCCGCTATTCGCAGGATATATTAAATAATTTCATTTTTAATTAGTATCTGCAATCCATCTGTAATTCATCTGTAAAATATCTGTAATCTGTGCGATCTGTATTCAGTATGCCTTTGGCATGTGTTCAGTAGCCCTTAACTTAGTCGCGGAAATAATATTTCAAGTTCAAATGATTTTAATTGTTCATCAATTTTCATCGCTGTTTCAGGCATGAAGGGCACGAGTCGTTCGCTGATAATCTCAATATTATGATAAACATCACCCAAGACTTCGATTAATTCATCCCTTTTGTTCTCTTTGGCCAAAGCCCAAGGCTGTTTCTCCGCAATCAGTTGATTATTCTCGGTACAAAAATCAATCATCTTGCGTAACGCTTCGACAAAATCACAAGCTTCAATCTCTGTATCAATCTCCAATTTTGAATGATTCTTGGATTTAAAATTAATAATCTCAGATTGCAGATCGTATTTAACGATCATAGAGAGCGTTCTCTGGACCAAATTCCCCAAATTATTTACAAGATCAGAATTGTATCGCTCCTTCATACGATCCCACGAAAAATCACTGTCCTGAATAAAAGAAAGCTCACGCAGCATCAAATATCGTGTCGCCTCGATGCCAAAAACATCTACCAAGTCCTGAGGCTTGACCACATTGCCGAGCGTCTTACTCATCTTCATCCCTTCGACAGTGATAAAGCCATGGACATGCACTTTCTTTGGTAATTGCTCGAAGCTATACCCAGCAGCCATCAGCATCGCTGGCCACAGCGCAGCATGGAAGCGCAAGATATCCTTGCCAATCACATGCAGATCAGCCGGCCAGTATTGTTTGGGAAAAAGATAATTGGTCAAAGCATCAAACCAAACATACATTACCTGATTGGCGTCATTTGGCACCTCGATACCCCATGAAAGCTTCTCCTTCGGTCGAGAAATGCTCACATCTTCGAGACCTCGCTCCAGTAATTTTTTGATCTCATTGTATCGAAAATTTGGTTGCACAAAAGCAGGATTGAGCTTAAAATATTCTTCCAATTTCTCCTGAAAATCAGATAATCGAAAAAACCAATTCTCCTCCTCGACAATTTCAGGCAATAGACTCGGGTGATTGGGACATCTGCCATCGACAAGATCAGATTTCTTTAACATCGATTCACAGCCCACGCAATATACGGCTGAATATGATTTTTTGTAAATATATCCATTATCAAATGCCTTCATCCAGATATTCTTGGCGTTGGCCTGATGAGCGTGATCGGTCGTTCGGACATAACCGTCAGTGGAGAGATTGAGCTGTTCCTTCAATCTCATAAATTTACCAATCAAAGACTCGACAAAGGGCCTTGGTTCCATCCCCGCCTGCGCAGCTTTCATTTGCACGCTAAAGCCATGCTCATCAGCCCCAGTCAGAAAGAAAGTATCATCTCCCTTTTGGCGATGATACCGAGCCATGACATCAGCACCGAGACACTCTTGACCATAGCCAATATGAGGCTCACCATTAATATACGCGATTGAAGTTGTAACAAAATATTTACTCATAAGATGATATTAGCAAATCAAGCCCAAATAAACAACAATATTTTAAATTGTAATCTAGAAATAATAAGATTTTTTATACCTGTCATTTCGGCTCGGTGGAACCAGTGTAGAAATCTAATAATGAAATATCTATTACTAAGATCTCTCGGCTCCGCTTCCCTCTGCTCGAGATGACAGCTAATTTAGCTTTTATTTATTCTTCGACTCCTTGGGGCTTGAGGGTGGAGAAGTCTAATTCATAATTCATTATTCACATTTTTGCTCTCCTTCTGTCAGCACACAGGATCAACGATAAGTGAATAAGCTGAATTGTCAAATCAAATGACTATTTTTTTGCCACCAAATCAAGCATCATCTCGAGGTCATCACACTTGCACGGATTACCACACACTGGGCACCAATAGCCCTCCGGCCCCAATTCCCCTGACTCCTCGAGCCAAGGACTTTTATGCAATTGCAAAGTCTCAAATTTATTTGCTGCAAAAAACTTCTCTGACGCTCCCTCTGGCGAGCCTTGCCATGCACAGACACCAAGCGCTTTTGCGCCTACTTCCTTCTGGATTTTGATTGCCCGATTGAGCAATTTCTGAGCGATACCGAGGCGACGATAATGCTTATCGACGGCAATCAAGACTACGAAGCCAATCTCACTTTTAT
>JBAXQZ010000018.1:0-13483 GCA_037131475.1 bacterium
ATTTTGATCTGTCTTGTTCAAAGACATCTCCACCATTGGTCGGCAGTGCCATCTTGGCGAGGATAATAAGTGCTTGCATCTCAGGGTCAGTCTTGGTCAACTCTCGAATGTGCGCACTCCAAGTAGGGGTAGCCAATTCCCCTATTCCCGCAAATCCAGAGATTAATTTGGGGAATGCTTCATCAAATGCTGCTTCATTTTCTCCGGCAGCATCGAGCAACACGCTCATAGCGTTTGAGAAGAACTCAACACCACCGATTGCTCCCATCTCTTCGGACGTCAAAGGTTTTTTCTCTAATGCGAGCTGGAGGTAGCGCTTGCACTCAGTCAACTCTACCAAACATTTAGCGCGATCAAAACCTTCTTTTTTGATTTCCAGAATTGCATTAAGTGCATCGGTGTATGAATACTCATTTTCAGGTCCAATACGCATGAAAGCACTAAATGCTCGACCAAGTTTGATATTTGCTATTTCAGCCAATACCAACGTGCGATCGATAGTGACACCTTCTTGCCTTTTCAAAATGAACTGATGCGCCGACTCTACTCCCTCAATTTCCCGCTTACAACGCACCCATGCTAGCAACTCTTTGCCCGATAGCGGCCCCTTTTTATCAGCCTTAGTGTAGATTTCAGACGCTGCAATGTAGAGAGTACGACTTTCCGACTTTACTCCAGTTTGTGAAAGTGCGTCCGCATAAGCAATAATCTTATCCGGATTAGTCTTGTTCCTTTCGTAATCAGTCCTAGCTTTCGCCAGTGTCACATTCTCGGTGCGATCACCAACCCTAAATCCAATTAATAAGGAGCTATCAAATTCGAGCGTGTCGATCAGATCAGCTTCTTTGACCGCTAACACTGGCGTGGCCAGCAATAGCACGATCGCAATTAATGCGATACAGTAATACTTACTCATAATATGGCTCCTTCTGACGGCTTGGCAATTCGATCAATTTGATCGGACCGTCTTTACCATCAGAAATAACCACCCACACCATAACACTTTTGTTAGAATAAGACAATAAATTTGTGGCTCTTCGTCACTTAGACTGGTATATATAATTAGTATTTCTAATGAAAAACAATATTTGTCCGATACTTCCCCTCTTAATTTAGAGCCTGCCCTAATTTAAGAGAGGAATAAAAACCCAAATTAACACTTTATGGAAAAAGTTGAATAAAACTGGCATAATGACAATATGAAATCAAAAATTGTTGCCACTACTCATTTATTTATAATCATCATTGCGTATTCTTCTCCATTTTGGTTGGATTGGAGATTATTTTTCTTAGGCCTTACTCTATATTATATTCAAATCTTGATTTTCAAGGGTTGCATCCTTACTTTCGCCCAATACGGAACATTTAATGAAAGCTACTCGACAAGATTATTTTCAAAAATTATAAAAAGTATCGGCATAAAGCCCAATAAACAAAGAGTGCAATTTATCTTAAATTATTATCTGCCAGTACTGCTCATCGTCATATGCATTCTCTGGCAAATAGTTTTGCGCATCCCTGTTTTGACCAAAATTAATTAATGGTATGATATTTTCATAAGGAGAGCTAACAAATGAAATTACTTTTAACCTCAACCGGACTAACAAACGAGAGTTTGACCGAGAAATTTATTGAAATGGTCAGGAAAAAACCAGAGGAACTGACCGTCGCATATATTCCAACCGCGGCGAATGTTGCCAGACCACCTGACAAACATTGGGTTATAAATAATTTCATCGAGCTTCATAATATGAAAGTTCGCACAATTGATATCGTTGACATTTCCGCTATTCCAAAAGAAATTTGGCTTCCACGATTGGAGCGAGCAGATGCAATCATGGTCGGCGGCGGCAATCCCTATCACCTACTCTACTGGATGAAAAGATCAGGCCTTCTCAAGATTTTCAAGGATTTAATCAAAGAAAAAGTTTACGTTGGCTGTAGTGCTGGCTCCACCATCTTGGGCAAGACTTTAATCTCGACCGCACCGAAAAAATATATCGAAGAAATCCCTGAATTCGAAGGCAACGCTGGGCTTGGATATATTGATTTCACTATCAGACCTCACTTCTACAATCCCGACCGCCCTCAATTCACTGATGATTCAGTCCAAGAATTAGCCAGCGAATTGGACACCACAATCTACACAATCTACGCAATCGACGACAACACCGGAATTGCAATTGAAAATAATGAAATCGAAGTAATATCCAAAGGTAAGTGGAAAAAATTTGAAAGGATATGAGGAGATTAAATATGGAAGGATTTAAACCATCAAATGATGAAGTTGCTCGACAATACCTTCATCAGTATAGCGAAGATTCAGTTCCGGAAATTATTGGCATAAATAATGACATCAATTTTCCAATAAAAGAAAGAGGCGTCTATCCCAATCCCCATCAATGGTTCCAAACTGACGAGAGGATCTTTGAAGGACATTATTTAGAAAATGGTATCACCGTTGATTTTTGCTGTTCAAATCCTATAAAATCAAAGCAATTTTTGAAAGCACTTAATAATCCCTTTGCCAACCGAGAGTACAAAAAGGATCTCAAAGATCATTCATTGTTCTATTTGATTGACACATTAACGATCGGTGACCAGAATGAAAATAAAAAAATTGATTTACTTTCCGAATTACCTCCTGAATATTTTATATTTTTTATTGACACCGAAAGACCTGGATCATCTGCTCGAATTAATTCGGATGATAAATACATTGAGACTGCTGGCGACCTAACGAAAATAAGTACTCAGCTAGCATTATTGCATGAGATAGGTCATAGTCTATCGTTGGTTGATAAAAAAATAATGATGAAGCACTATTATAGGCAAGGGCTAGATATTAATGAAATGGCGGCTGCATACAAAGAGGAGCGAGACGCGTGGGCATATGCGCTTCGCAAGGTTAAACCAATTTTAAAATATAATAATGAAGCCACAAAGCAAACATTAGAAATGGTTCACTCTTGCCTATCAACTCATTATCAGTCTCTTATCAAACATGAGGTACCAAGACAAGATTTTGTGGCCAAGTTGTTTTCGGACATTAAGAGTATATTTATCCAAGATTAATATAGCTTTTCAGGTCTGTAGTAGAGCAATACCAATGAAAATTAAATATTTCGGTGTATAATTAATGTAAATATTTATTGTGTAAATTAACAAGGAGTAAATATGGATAATACAAAAGAAGATATTTGTTGCCCTAGATTCAATCCTGAGCCTTGGGATGACAAAGAGATTGTTTGGGAGAACAAAACATTTATCACGGCTACAATGCCCCAATTTTTGCATATGCCCCTTCCAGGTGTATTTGGCAAGACAGTGACTGGCATGATGAAGAGGATAGAAGATGCCAATGCAAAGCCCAGCGATAACGAATTTTTCATGCTCTCCTTTGATCCGTCACCTTGGAAGAGCGAACTCTATATCACCACGACCAACGAGATCGAAAGCGCAAACAACATTCGACTTTCTGGCACTTTTCTCAGCAAAGCATTCGACGGCCCCTTCAGTCGTATCCCCCAATTTATGAAAGAAATGGAAGTATTTATGGCCAAGAAGAACAAAAAAGCCCTCAAATATTACTTTTATTACACCACCTGCCCCAAATGTGCCAAAAAATACGGCCACAATTACATCGTTATCTTGGGACAAATAAAATAACTATCTCGACTAATATTAGTTTTAATATAATTCAAAGATGAATATTATTAAGAGTGTTTATTGTTAAAAAATGAAAGTAACGACATGAAAATTGTTAAAATAGAGAATGCCACAGAAGTGGAAAATAGTGCCACTAGTCATTTATTGGAATACTCGGTTGCCTTAAATGATAAAGATATTGATTTGGCTGTCAATACAATAGTCGGAAGATATCCAGAAAATGGATATTGTACCAACAAAGAATGCAAGGAACTTGTTTACGTCTTGGCAGGTACGGGGACACTCAACAAACATGATCAATGCTTGGACTTCAAAGCGGGAGATGTTTTATTGATTGAACAAGATGAAGTTTACTTCTGGAAGGGAAATTGCAAAATTATTATGGTCTGTACGCCCCCTTGGCACAAGGAACAGTGCAAATTCATAAAAGAAATCGAGTAATTCAACATTTATAGTTATGAATCTGAGATGAAACTAGCATAATAATCATTAATAATAGTTACCAATAACAACAAATGAAAATTATAGAATATTTTGATGATTCGAGAGTCGAAAGTGCCGATGTTTTCACAGCACTACAATTCGCAGCCGCTTTGGCACTCAAATCCACACATCCGCTCAGTTCATTAATAGTCGAAGAGGTAGAAAAATCTCAAAAAGTAAAAGTTTGTGATATTGCTGAAAGCTTTTCCGAAACTAATATCGGCATGTCGGCATTAATTACAAAAAACTCAAATGAAAAAACACGGTTTTATCTAGGTAGTGCGGATTATGTGACAAATGCATTGAAAATACCTATGTCCGATATCGACTCGCGTGCAAAAAAATACTTAAAAACAAAACAAACAGTTCTTCTCCTCGCAAATCAGTATCGCCTCCTAAACTACATCATCATTGGTGGCTCAAAAGACAACACAGCAATTTAATATAGAATGAATCGGACTAAAACTCTATTCATTTGACAAATTGTCCCTAAATTTACAACTTGCATGCGTGCCGTCACAAAATGGCTTATTTGAGGACTCACCGCATCGGCACAATGTTTGGCGATTTCTGATTTCATATTTATGGCCGTCCGCCGCCTCAACTTGTATGCCACCCTTTACATACAATGGACCTGAAATATCTAACGCTGGGTCTTCAAGCAGCGTTATCTCCTTTTTCAACTTTGGCTCATATATTTCATTTGTCCTGTTATCGACTGCTACTAGCCGACCTGAGGGACAATCACATGCTTCTTCTATAGCTCTCTTTGTTTCTTCTTCGTTTTTGGGGTTCGATGCCATCGCCCATGCTCGCCTCGGACGATCACAAAAACGTGCATATGCACAAAGCGACCCTTCATCATACAAAGTAATGTCTGGTCCTTTCATTTTCTCCGCTGACTCAAAGAAATCTTTGCGAGAGGCCGTTTCAGTCCCATCAAAATTTCCATCTCTGTGACTACCATCACAATATGGCATATTTTTGGATTTACCACATCGGCAAAGCGAATACTCTTTATCGCTGGGGAATTTCTTGCCCTTTTCATATGTCGCCGAATACCCCTCCTCATTTGGCACGATTGCTTCAATAGAGAGATCGATATCACCAGTCACCAGATATGGTCCGTCTTTGACAATCATAATTTTTTTAGCCATACGATCCCTTCGATTAAATATTCTTGATTACTTTCACAGCATAGATCAAACAATATCGATTAGTCAATTATAACAATAATGTATAATAAAATGTGACGCAAGAATAATCTTGCGTCACACAGTCAAGAGATATTGCCCTCCTAAGTGGGCAATCCTGGCCATGCCAGTTCGAATTCCAATTCCCGACAATCAGGGCAATAATGCACTTGCGTAATACATTCCTGAAAAGCAAGAGAGGCATCCATGAGCAAAACATGCCCATAATGACGAAAGATTCCCGTAAACCAGTTTGAGGCATCATGTTGCCCATCCAGTTCACGCCCAGGAAGATTATGCTCATGAATAACAGATATTTTCACTGGGTCATAATTTGGAACGGATACTAAGTATTCTCCATTTGGAATACTTGTTGTTCGCTCGATCAAACGAGCTTGATTGCATTTACACATTACCATTACCTCCTTCGGGTTTGTGATTGTGTGATAAACATAGATTAGCCGACTTCCAATTGGAAAAAAATGGAAAAAATTACCCGATTGACTATTTAATCCAAAAATTATATAATCACACACATGCAAGGCCGAAATTCATACAACACAGAAAATCTACAAAAAAAATTCCCCGAAGTCTATCGAGACTTTTTTAGTAAATGCCAACGGGTCAGCTCAGCACCCAACTCCTTTCTCTGGGCCGGTGAATTTTCTGGCTTCTACGAAGACGGTTTGTTGATCAGCCAGAAACTGCCCTTTCGTGTTTACGTTGGCATTGAAGAAACATCTGACAATAAGATCCAGATTGATGATAAATATCTTACATATGACTTTGAAGAGGATAATTTCGTCAGCAAAGTCTTCGACAGTCAATTGATAATACAATTCAAAATATATTTAGAGCAATATTTGGCCAAAAAAAAATTTGCCGCTGGTATCAACGTTCACTTCTTGACCGAAGCACCGCTCGGCCATGGCCTTGGCTCCAATGGTGCACTCGCGACTGCACTCTCAATATTAATTTCTAGCAAAACTGACTTTGATTCAAGATTTTCTTTAGCACGCCAGATATTATCTGGTAGCCAAAACGGATATTCGTCGGGCATTTCTGCTTTCATCGCACTACACAAATCAAGCGAGCCAATACTTTTTCATAGCCAAAAAGAAAATTATTCTGCTCATACCATCTCAGAAATCGCTGCAATTAAAGAGCCTCAAAGTTGGCCAATTGATTTTGGCTTGATTTACTCTGGCATTGAAACAAATTCCGAAAATGTAATCCTTGCGACTGAGCACACAATGAAGGAACTGCACAATGCCAGCGAAAATATAAACACACTTCTCAAAGAATACTCCCACTCACCTTTTAAAAAAACTTTTCTAAATATGCTCAATATGACTACCGCACTCATGGCCAATGGTTTTGCCAAGATCTACTCTCAAGGGGTCAATGACAACGCATTAAATGAGTTTTTTATCACTTTGAATCAATATCAGAATCTCCTTCATATACTGAATATCTCTGCCAAAACAAGTGATATTATCTACCGCAAAATTCACGAAATTGCCAACAAAGAGATCAACGGCTCAGGCTCAGGCGCAAAAATTTCCGGCATCGGCAAAGGTGGCAGTATGCTTTTCGCTATCCCCTATGGCGCACATCGCAAAGATATATTTGATATGATTGAGGACCTTCGCGCAAACACCAAAAAAAATATTCGGCTCGAATACGCCTCATGGCTTGATGGAATTGGCGGCAAACCAGCCCAAATTGAACAGGACATTTCAATTGGCATAGTTTCCAAGTTTCTCTCCCAAGACGTTGTAATGATCAAGTTCTACAATCACGGACAAATCTCAAGACAAATTGTTACCAACGAACATTTCAATAATCTCGCAAAGAATATCGACATAGTAATCGATACATCAAAAGGCAAGCTCCTTATCGGCGGGAGTACGCTAACTAGCAAGGATCTCCCTAGCCAAAAAGCCACTGCCATCATTCTCACACATCTACTTTCAATAAAAAACTATGAATTAATGAATAGTGATATTGCAGATTCATACGGCTCAAGTCGATATGATCTTCACAGCAAGATCGTCTTGCCACTAATCAAAATTGTCAAAAGAAACACCAAAAGAGATCTCCAGCTAAAAATCACTGGCGGGACCTGCAACGATTATCAATTAAATCTAAACCTCGACAATATCTCCATCGCACTCTCTGAAAAGAAAATATAATTATTCCAAAATTGTTAGATCACTCCCAATTAAACAACGCCCATATACCAAACATAATTGCGGCGATACCACCCAATTTCCACATACTGTATGTCCCACCAGCACCCAGATATCTCTCGGCAAATTGAGATCTGCCGACATTGTCCACTAGCCATTTATTGTACTTGATAAAAACAAAACCAAGCCCAACTCCCATAATAAAGTATCCCCAATTATTCATACTTTTCGCCTGTTATTAATTTTAAAATCAATTTTATAATATCACTCTTCTTCGCGCCAACTAAGGACGGAATACGTTCCTGTTTTGGGAAACTCGGGTGGTGGGTTAAGAATATTATACGGGTCCATATCTGTCTCGGTCAAGCGATAACCAGAAGTAATATTATTACTTGTTGCCCCATACGACCACAAAAGCCCGCCATTGTGTGCCATACTTCCGTAGACTCGGATCTTGTTTTTGATTTGACCAAAATTATCGATTCGGATTTGACCATTCTTTGCAATCATCGCCGCATCAATCTCCATCTCAGTCGGCACATTTTTGGTTAGCAATATATCAGTCTGCGAGATGAGGCCAATCTTATCGCTTCCATCGTAATCGCTATAAGTGATCTTGTCTGGGATAACGATGCGCTTCATTTGATTTTGATTGGCAGTCGGATCAGCTGCAATTACTGTAATTTTCGTGTCATTAATATTGCCATCAATCCATAGATTATCCGATACAAATATTATTCCGTTGGATGGATAAGAATAATTACCAATACTCGCCTGGGTTGTTATCGTCAGGTTTGTATTATCAAATTTCGAAACTTTATAAAGATCAAAGTTATTGCCCTTGAGCACAATATGATACCCCTTTGACCCTGAGCTTTCGATATATTTACCATTTTCTGAGGATAAAGTTTTTAATCCATTAATATCAACAGAGATTTGATTGAGATCAACTGGTGGCACCGGAAACATCTTCCCATCGTCAAATAATCCTGGGCCCGCGACTCCAGGCTGAGCACCCCAGTTCCAACTGGTGTATTCTGCCTCTGTTGAAGTTGCTTCCCCCACAATCTCGCCCTCGTTATATAGTCCATTATTGTTCACATGGACTGAACCATTGATTTTCTCACCACTACCAACCCAAAGCTGTTCACTACTCGAGAGGAGAGTATATTTGGTAAATGATGGAATGGCCAATTCCGCCACAATCGTCTTTGTCGGGCTTTTGCCGTTAACTCGGCCAATCGATTTAACGGTCACCACTTGACGGTCAACACTCGGTGGCGTGATATACAAATCATAATTTCCGATTGACTCACCAGCTTGATTGGTAAAATCATGCGTAAATGGTCCAAATGGCGCATCGCCCACACAAACACCCCCATCACAATAGTCAGCATCGTTGTGCGCCAAATGCCAAAGGTAATAATTAATTCCTGCCTCCGAAATCGACATTGCTGCGACTTTTTTGTTATTTAATTCTGCAATTTTGAGATTTGCCATAGATAATGAAATCAATGCAGTCACTAAAGCCATAAATATCGTCGTCACCATCAAAATAACAGGCAGATAGAATCCCTTCGAATTGCTATAATAAATATGTTTATTTTTTTTCATTTAACCTGATATTATTAACGATTGATTTATAAATTTTTTTTAAAATTTCGCAAATTTACTTTGGTAATTTGAGTAATCGAACCATTTTCAGCTCCAGTGCTTTTGAGGGTTATCGTCAATTGTACCATCCTTACATTTGGAATATTAATCGGCGTCATAATTTCAGCATTATTATCATCAAAATACTGAAATTTAATCGAATCAACATTTTCAATTAGATAATGAATTTGCTCATTGCCCTCAGGATATATCACGAGTGGCGGAGTCCCAAACGGCTCAGTTATTCCAGATTTAAAAATAGTGTTGTCGAGAAAGTATCGATTTTCTTTCGGTGAAATACTATCCAAATCATAATATCGCAAGAATGAAAACTCCGTTGCATTCGCAGTATTTATTTCCGTCAACGCTCTCGTCGAATATTCAAAATCTCGCATTACACGAGCCGCGTCTTGCTCCATATCAATCCCCTTTTTGCTACTCTCATAGCTAGAAATTCCTTGGACCAGAAAGCGAGAAACTACCAATGAAAGAGTTGACAAAATCGCAACCACGACAATCATTTCTATCAGACTAGTTCCCTTTAAATTTTTTTGATAATTGATTTTCATATTATTGTATGATAGTGAAGCCTTTGATTTGACGGATTGAATCACCACTTGGATTTTGTATGATGATATCATAATCACCTGTTTCGGCATTGTTAAGATCGAAATCTGCGCTCAAGAGATTATGATTTACTGAGACATTTTGACCAATCAGCTCATTACTTGATAAGCTAACCATCTTTACTGTTGCCCCAGAATTAATATTTAATCCATTGATATCAATTGAGACTGTTGAATTCTTGACGCCCATTATTGGATCGCAACTTTTTATCAACATCGATGCGCCGTTTGCTGCCAGCCTGATATTAACAAATTGATCGACCCCTGCCTTCAGACCCATTGGCTGATACGGAGAGGTCGTAGCTATAATTTTATTTTGAATGGAGATTTTGTAATCGTCAAACTCCATATTTTGCAAGACGATACGACCGTTAGCATCAGTCTGAATATCTGACACATATTTATAAGTTGTAGGATTAAACCATTTTGATTTTGTGCCCTCTATATGCAAAGTAGTATTGGGCAATGGCGAATTATTTTCATCGGTAACATCAACCGTCATCGTACTCAATCGATCAATACTTAGAGTTTGGCTTGTGACCTGCTGAGCCAAAACATTTATATTTGGTTGAAGAGAATTTGGATTTTGCGCCGTCCTCTCGTAGGTCATGTCGACAGAATAACCATTTTTAGACGCCTCGAGATGATAGCCATTATGTGTATCCGGTGGTAAATTCGGCACGAATATACAACCATCATTTCCGGTAGTCACAACAATATCAACCATCGGATCAACTCCAGAATTTAGTATTTTGACATTAGCCTGATCTACAGGCACAAAATTTGAATCAACTATACAAGCCCTGATTATCCCTGTATTAGTCGGGGTTTCAGCAGCTTTCCCACTTAGATTTGAAGTAATTGTAGCCAAGATTCCATTTTTACCAACTAATTTAGCCGTTATTTCAACCTTTTTATAGTCATATGGGTAAAGATCTTTGGGCTTGCCGACAATAGTACCTGACAGATTGCCATCAAAATCATCATCGACATATCGAATATCACGAGTCAAAATGAAATTCATACCATCACGCATCACTACCTCGCTATCAGCCAAATTACCTGCAGGATAGATAGGCCCATGAACAGTTGCCACATCGTTATAAGGCATATTTCGAATCTCTTCAAACTTTTCATTCGCCAAGGATACTGCGGCAATTTTGGCGCGAGACAATTTGGCCATTTTTGCCGAGCTCATATAAGCCACAAAGACTGTCGCCGCCAAGACCGACAGCAAAAACATATCGATTAAAACCTCGATCAAAGTAAATCCCCTTTTCTTTTCTCGAACAGATAGAAAAGACACTTCCCCTCCAATATTAAAATCAATATATACTACTACGGCTCAAAACAAGTAGCGATATGAAAAAAATAACTACGACTAATCGAATCAACATTCCGATGGCAAATGATGGCTGCTTTTTGTGAATCCTAAGATGAAGCTTATAAACCGCTTTGCCGATCTTACTTCGATTACGTGTAAAGTTCCACCAAAATGGCACATTCGTAATCAAATCAGGCAATATCGATCCTGCCATACCCCAAAGAAATGGGCTTGACCAAGACAATTCCGGTCGGATAAAACCAAAAATAAAGAGCAATCCCACGACCGTTTCCGTCACAGAAAAAATAAATTGTCTTTTCGTCGCTCTTCCCTCATCCAACACATCGAAATGAGGGATTGCATCAAGTACAAAATGAAGAATTATTCCGACGACAAAAGCAATTACTGGATTACCAATAATTTCACCGGTAACACCACCAGAAATCATATGTGCAGTTAAAATCATTAATTATATTATAGTTCTTTTTTGCAAAATTTACATCAGTAGATCATGCTTTTCAACTATTTCTCAAGAGCGGCAAGATCACCAAAATCCCGCCTTCTCTCGAGGTCAAGGATGTGTTTTTCTTTTTCTTCAATAAATTTTTCAATATCGAAGCCATATTTCGAAATCATCATTGAAGTATAGTGCCCACCCAAAAAGTGAGGTGTGATTACATATGTTGCGCCAGCTTCATAGAGACCGATAGCATCGTCGATATTGTGAGAAATTACGATTATAATTGCATTTTTTGTTGTTTGCGTGATTCGACTGATCAAAAATTCATTTGTATCATAATCAGGAATTGTCGAGATTACCATTTTTACCTTATTCAGATCAATCTCCTTCAAGAATTCATCATCATCAGCATCTCCATAGCGACAATTAAAATTCAGAGTTTGCAATTTCTCGATTACTTCAGGATTAATATCAACTATCAGGAAACTCTTCTCCAGCTCTCTAAAATAATTCAAGAAATCACGACCAATCCTATTACAACCAAAAAGTATCACCTCACTGCCCTCCTCAACCTTTGACTCCTTTTTGGTTACTTTGCGCTCGAAGATAGAAAGAAAATTTGATAAAAATCGATACAACCTTGTCGAATAAATCACCATATATGTTGAGCCTGCAATACTAATCAAACTCACAAGCGTTAACATCGAAACAATTTCAATAGGAATCTGCCCATTTTTGGACAAAATCATCAAAAATATTAAGGAAAATTCACTGAGCTGCCCCATCGTCACGGCCGTAAGGAAGCTTGTTTTTTTACGATAACCAAGTATCCCCATAAAGATCATTACGACCAATGGCTTAACCACCAAGACGAATGTCGAGATTAGAATCGCTGGCAATAGCATACTCCCAAGTGCCATAATATTAATTTTTGATCCCAACATTATAAAGAAAAGCACAATGAAAAAATCACGCAACGGATGAAGTCGGGAACTAATTTCATGATGATAGGCCGATGTTGACAGTGCAATACCGGCTATCAATGCACCTATCTCAATCGAAAAACCAAGATAATGAAACAGTGTCGCAAATCCAAGTCCCCAGCCAATTGAGAATAAGAACAAAAATTCCTGTGATCTTGCAAAAAATCGTGTCAATCTCGGCAACAAGAAAATTGATATCAAAATAATCAAATCAATCGCGACCAGACCCTTGATAAACATCAATGCGACTGAACCAAGAGTCACAACTTCCGTCGTTGTAGCTGAAATACCGATTAAAAGAAATGTGACCGTTAAATCCTGAAACAATAATAGCCCCACTGCGATCTTGGCATACATTTTGGACAGATCTTTCTTGTCAGAGAGCAATTTCATGACAATAATCGTACTACTAAATGTGATCGCAATTGCAAGATAAATTGCTATAGAGAAGCTAAAGCCTAGTACCTGGCCCAACACCAAGCCAAGCGCATCGGTCAATATCAATTGACCGATGCCTATTAGGACGGAAATTTTGCCCACCTCCTTGAAAACTTTGGGGCTTAAATTTAATCCAATAATAAACAACAAAAGTGCAACTCCAAATTGTGAAAACATATCAATTGCGTTTGAGAATTCGGCGCTTTTGAACAAAAAGGGGCCAATGATTAATCCAGTCAAAATGTAACCGATAATCAATGGCTGCTTCAATTTTTGAAGTATTCCTGCAATTACGGTAGCAATCACAATCACTACACTTACCCCAATAAAAATATTCATCCCTCTCCTCGTTTATAAATTTAAAATTTAATTTAATTTAATATAATTTAATACACACAAACTTTACATCAACTGCCAACTGCCAACTGCCAACTGCCAACTGCCAACTGCCAACTGCCAACT
>JBAXQZ010000019.1:0-13481 GCA_037131475.1 bacterium
CGTAGCCCGGCGTGAGGGTAGCGAGAAACCACCCGTAACACGGGTGGTTTTCATAATTCTAGATTGAATTACTTCTCCTCTTGCTTGAGAAATTTGAAGTAGCCTAGTGTGAGTGTTGCAATTAAGCCTATAGTCACAATTAAAAAACGAAATTTATTATCATCACCTTCGAATCCTCGGCCAATTCCATAGATGAGAGTAAACAAGCTTCCTAGCATAAAGCCATTACTAAAGACATCTTTTTTAGCTAAAATGGTCAAGCTTAAAATCATAAATATGATACTTCCGATTATTGCAATTACTGAGACATTACGAGCGTGTGTTGCATTTTTTTCGGTCCAGTCCTTGACCGTTAGGTCATAATTTTCCTGTGCTTTTATTTGCTCGGCTGTTTGAGGTGTAGTATTAACTTTGTCATATTGAAGAATTGCTGGTGTTTCGGGATACCTTTGCGTTGGATAAAAAGCCTCGATCCCAAGTCCGACAAAAAAAGCGAGAATAACGCCTAGCAGTACTGCGTAAATAATTTTGACCATTTTGAACTCCAACTTAATTAGTAATTACAATCCGTATTTATAATAGTACATTTGTGAGCTATCGTACAATATCTATCTCAAATATTCCAATTGCTGCATTATCTTTCCAGGCATCCTGGGCTAGTCCCGCCTTTAATGAGAGCTGACTGAGAAAGCTAACCGGATCAGCTAAATCTAGCCAAACTTGGGGGAGGAATGTTGCTTGTTGATTGTCTTTTGTTAGCACAACGCCAGGGTGGTTGGTATCAAGATAATCCAGTAATTGATCAAGAGATTGATATTCGAAGGTTTCTACTGGTGAGAGTATTGATATTTCAATATCTAATGGGTCAAATTCATCTGGCTTCAACCGCTCGAACCTTAGATCGTTGAATGCCGCACTCTTGGCATTTTTAATCACACTAACATAGAGCGGATCTCTTGGAAGTAAATTTCCGATGCACCCACGCAATTCGCCTTTCTCTTTTAAAGTTACAAATGTAGCTTTTATTTTGTTTAAATTTTGTAAATTTTTTGCTTCAAATATCTCAAGTGGTGTATTGAATAAATCCGATCGGATAGAATCTTTGGCTAATTTCAGGAGACATGACTTTTCTTGTTGAGTTAAATCGGTCATAGTTGTTAAATCTCATCTTTGCTAATCAAATTAATATCTTTCCTGGGTGTCATCCAATCAATATATTTGTTATTTCTGCCTCGTCCATCGACTTTTGCTCCATGCTTTTTTGATTCTCTCAAAAAAAATCGGGTCATAGTGCCAACGGAATATTTTAAACTGACGTCGCCTTTTGATAGCCTGTTTTCTTGCGAGCGCATTTGTCGTTTTGTTGATTGCCATATATTCCTTTCTCCTTATAATAAAGTATTTTCATTATCACTACTTTATCTGCTGAGATGTGAAATATCTATTAAGCGAAGCCTTCTAACAAGTATCCCCTCACATTATATTATTTTTTTGTTGCTTTGAAAACTGCATTGGCGACAATTTTTACAACGTTTTGGTCGAGCGGACTAGGCATAATTTCGTTGAATGTTGGAGATTTAACATACCCAGCTAAGGCGGTGGCAGCAGCCAACAACATGTCCTTGGTAATCGTTTTTGCGCCAGCATCGAGTGCTCCACGAAAAATGCCGGGGAAGGCAAGGACGTTATTGATTTGATTGGGGAAATCCGATCTTCCGGTAGCGACTATCTTGGCGCCTGCCCTTTGAGCTACAATTGGGTCAATCTCAGCGATTGGATTGGCCAAGGCAAAGACGATAGCGTCTTGTCTCATTGATTTGACCATTGCCCCACTCAGTATATTGGGTGCCGAAACACCTATATAGACGTCGGCATTTTGAATGATATCGCTGAGCTCTCCGTGTTCTTTGTTCTGAGTCAATTGCGCTAGTTTGTGTTTGGCCGGTGTTAACTTTGGCCGATTTATTGCAATTGCACCCTCGCGATCAATGACGACGATTTTTGCTTTGTGATTTGAATAATCAGTTAGAATGGTGGCAATGGCTGTGCCTGCCGCCCCTGCGCCGGATATAACAATTTTTGTTTTTTCAATATTTTTGTTGACGACCTTGAGTGCATTAATCAAGCCGGCCAATACGACTACCGCCGTACCATGTTGATCGTCATGCATTACGGGAATACCCAAATCTTGTAATTTCTCTTCGATTTCAAAACATCTTGGCGCTGAGATATCTTCGAGATTGATGCCGCCAAATGAAGTTGAGATATTTCGGATAATATTAATTATTTCATTTGTATCCTGCGTCTTGAGACAAATTGGAAATGCATCAATATCTGCAAATTTTGCAAATAAAAGACATTTACCCTCCATTACGGGTAGTGCTGCTTCGGGACCAATATTACCAAGGCCCAAGACGGCGGATCCATCGGAGATGACAGCGACTGAATTGCGTTTGATGGTTAGGTCAAATACCTTTTCTGGATCTTTGGCAATTGCCTTTGAGACCTCAGCTATCCCTGGCGTATAGTGTACTGATAAGTCCTCCCTACTTTGTATTGTTACATTTGGAATAACGCGAAGAACATTTTTTTCTTCACGAAACTTAATTGATTTTACGCCAAAATTCATTATTTCTCCTCAAATTTAGTACCAAGTTCATGGTTTTGTAATAATTTCGGTATTTATTTTATTGTCTTTTGGGCTTTGGGTAAAATTAGTTTGGCTAGTTGGGGTAAAAGTACGAAACCGTATAAAATACAACCAGATTCGCTTTTTTTCTCCTCAAGCTTGATAGAATTGTTCGTTTTTATCGTTTTCATTTGAACTATTTCAATTAGCTTATAAGTTTATTTTTTCGACTTATTAGACAAATCTAGTGCTTCTATACCGACAAAATCATATCTTAGTTTTTATTAATAATCATAATATTATCTGGCATAATCTGCGCATATTATCCTATTTACATATAATTATACCATGGTCTGTCAAATAAAAAATCATCCGAGAGCACTTGGATGATTTTTTATATATTGAAATAGATAGAATAAGCTTTGATTGCTTATTTTTTTGAAGCTGTTTTCTTTGCTACAACTTTTTTGATTTTTGGTTCTTCGTCGGTTTTCTCTGCTTTGTCTGTGTCTACTTTCTCTACTGCTACAGTTTTTGTTTTGGCGGCTGCAGCGATAATCAATCGGACTGACTCTGAGGCCTTAACATCATCTGCAAGAGTGATGGCAACAGTCAAAGTGCCGCTGTTAAGTATCTTGGCCTTTGCTGCATGTTTGATAAGTCCCTTTTCTCGAAGTGTTACGAGAGAAACAATATCTTTGTCCTTGAAGCATTTTGAAATCATATCAAGGGTAACAACAGTTGGTTTGACATGAAATGATTTGAAGCCTGGAAGTTTTGGCAATCTCAATGCGAGTGTGCTTTGACCACCCTCATATCGATTTGGAATATTGTGGCCACTTCGAGATTTTTGTCCCTTGGTACCGCGGCCAGCTGTCTTGCCTTGACCTGCGGACAATCCGCGACCAACTCTTTTTTTGGTTTTAGTTTTGACACTAACTAATTGCATATATGATCCTTTTCAATACTGATAACGAATAAAATGAATTAAACGAATCGTACAATATTATTATTTCTTTTCTTTTTTAACTTCTTCGGCCTTTGCGGTAGATTTCTTCTCAGCTTTTGGTTCTTCAGGTTTCTTTGCAGCTTCTGTTTTTACAATAGGTGCATCAATTGCAGGAACTTTTGCTTTGATGAGCGCCGATTTGTTGTCTGACATTTTCTGAATTCGAGCAACGTATTCTGGATTGAATGAAGAGAGGGCCAAGATACATGCAGTCACGTTATTAATTTTGTTTGGGCTGCCCATAGATTTACTGAGAAGATCTGTAATACCACATAGTTCGGCAACGACTCGGATGCTTCCACCAGCAACGATTGATGTTCCTGATGAAGCTGGTCTCAAAATTAATCGTGCGCTACCGCTTTTGACAGTAACTTCATATGGGATTGTACCATCAATAATAGGCACATCTATCATATGTTTTTTGGCTAAGGTTGTGGCTTTGCGCACTGCCTCGGAAACATCATTTGCCTTCGCGACGCCCATACCTACTCTACCTTTTTTGTTGCCGATTACCATCAGAGCTCGAAAACGAATTCTGCGGCCACCTTTAACAACACGAGAGATTCTTTGTACTTCGACAACTCTCTCATCAAATTCGCTTGGCTCCTTTTTGGCGCCACCGAATGACCTAGGTCTCATCATATTTTTTTCTGGTGCAGTCATATTTCTATCCTATAATTATATCTTAATTCCACCTTCGCGAATGCCATCTGCTAAAGTTTTCACTTTGCCATGATAACGGTAGCCATTTCGATCAAAGAGCATATTGGTAATCTTCTTGGCTTTGGCGGATTCAGCGATTAACTTGCCCAATTCAATATAGCGTTCAGGTGCTTTGGCAGCCTTAACTTCATTGGTTGAGTGAGCAAATAATGTTTTGCCTGCGTTGTCATCAATTATTTGGGCATATAGGGCAGTGTTTGATCGAAATACACAAACTCTTGGGCGCTCAGAGGTGCCAAAGATTTTGCCTTTTTTTATTGTAAGTTTTGTTTCAGTCATAATCTCTCCGCTTATTTGGATGAAGCAGTTTTACCAGCTTTTCTCTTGATAAATTCTTCTCTATATTTAATACCTTTGCCCTTATAAACCTCAGGTGGACGGACACTTCGGATGATGGCGGCGAATTGGCCAACCTCATCTTTTTTGATGCCAGCGATTTCAATCGAATTCTTCACTACTTTAACGGTCAATCCTTCTGGAACTGGTAAATTGATCTCATGCGAATATCCCATGCTAAGATTGAGCACGTTGTTGTTGAGTGCTGCTCGATAACCAGTGCCTGTGAAGTCAAGATTTTTCACAAAACCAGTCTTAACACCTATGATGATGTTGTTTAAAAGTCTTGCAAATAAACCATGCCAGCTACGCGCCTCTTTATCATTACCTATTCGCTCAATATTGATTACATTGTCCTCAATTTTGAGCTTGATTTTCTCTGGAATCTGCAATTCAAGAGTGTTATCCTTGTATGTGGCGATGACTTTTGTGCCTGATACAGTAAGAGTAACACCTTCTTCGATTTTGATTGGTCTTTGTCCTATTTTACTCATATTGTCTCCTACCAGATTTCACAAATTAATTCTCCGCCAACACCGCGTTTGATTGCTTCTCGACCAGTTATAATGCCAGTTGGAGTTGAAACTATAATCAATCCAAGTCCTCGTAAAGGTGTGCGAATTTCCTTCTTTTTTGCGTAAATCTTTTGGCCTTGATGGCTGATTAAGCGCAAGTGAGCTGGGGTTTTGGTTTGGGAGATGACAATTGAAATATTTTTCTTATTGCCTTCTTCAAGTACCTCTACGTTCGTCAAGAAACCTTCCCGCTTCATGATTTCCAAAATGGCGACCTTCATCTTGGAGTATGGCAATTTGACTTCAAATTTGCCGACGGCTGAAGCGTTTCTTATTCTGACTAATAAATCTGCTATTGGGTCTATCATTGTTTTCCTTAATTCTTACTTTTGCCGTAAATATTACCAACTTGACTTGCTTACGCCTGGGATTTCGCCATTTGAAGCAAACTCTCGGAAACAAATTCGACATAATCCGAATTTGCGAATGTAGGCATGCTTTCGACCACACATTTTGCAACGCCTAACAATTCTGCTAGAGAATTTTGGTTTTCTATTTGCTTTTTCAATCAATGCTTTTCTTGCCATATTGTTCCTTATTTCTTCTCAAATGGAACACCAAGCGCAACGAGCAAAGCTCTGGCATCCTCATCATTTTTAGCTGTTGTTTTGAAATTGATTTGTAGGCCAAAGGTCTTGTCTACATCCTCATATTTGACCTCTGGAAAGATCGTATAATCTCGAATGCCAATTGAATAATTGCCATTTCCATCAAAAGCTCCAGCAGATACTCCTTTGAAGTCTCGAACGCGAGGAAGGGCAATATTTACCAATTTAACCAAGAAATCGTGCATTCGTTCCTTGCGAAGGGTTACAGAGATACCAACAGGTTGTCCAACACGTAATTTAAAAGCGGAGACAGATTTTCTGGAAAGATTGATTTTGGATTTTTGACCAGCAATTCGAGTGATTTCGGCAGCAATCTTTTCAACTGCTCCCTTGTCTTCCTTGTAATCGCCAATACCAGCAGAAACAACAATCTTGCTGAGCTTTGGCACTTCCATAATATTGCTTTTTTGCAACTCTTTCTTCAGTGCTGGCACTACTTCATTATTGAATTTTTCAATGTGTTTTTGCATTATTTGGTCCCACCTTCCACACTTTGGTTGCATTTTGAGCAAACTCTAATTTTGTTATTTTCTATAAGTTTATAGCCAATTCTTGTTGGTTTACCACATGATGGACAGATGATCATTGCGTTGCTAACATTGAGCTTCAGATTGATATCTAAAATGCCACCTTGTGGGTTTTTCTTGCTTTTCTTAACACATTTCTTGGCAAGGTTGATACCTTTTACAATAATTCTACCCTCAGTTGGAAAAGAGTGCTCAACAATACCTGTCTTGCCCTTATCTTTGCCAGTGATTACCATTATGTTGTCGTTTTTCTTTATTTTCATATATTTTCTTGAATACTAATAACTATTTTTTCACAACTGATATTTTTGAAGTATTAGTCGCTTATTTATAATATTGGTATTATTACAAGACCTCCGGAGCTAATGAAATAATCTTCATGAAGCCGCGTCGAAGCTCTCGTGGAACTGGTCCAAAGATACGTGTGCCACGCGGTTCGGAGTTGGCGTCTACGATTACGGCTGCGTTTTCGCTGAAGCGAATACTAGAACCATCTTCACGGTTCAGAGCTTTGCGTTGTCGAACTATCACAGCTCTGACAACCTCTTTTTTCTTGACGGTGCCTCGAGGAATTGCTGATTTGACTGAGCATGAGATAAGATCGCCGACCTCGGCACCGTCGCGCTTGGCACGACCAAGTACAGTGATGCACTCAATCAGTTTGGCGCCAGTGTTGTCGGCAACTTTTAGTTGTGTTCCTGGTTGAATCATTTCTCGATTCTCCTTAAGACTTTAAATTTCTTATCACGGCTAATAGGTCGACACTCTACAATTTCTACAATTTCGCCGGTTTTATATTGATTTTCTTCATCATGTGCTTTGATCTTGGTGGAGACAGTGAATTTCTTTCTGTAAATTGGGTGAGTTTTGACTCGAACGATAGAAACTACGACTGTTTTGTCTTGTTTGTCTGAAACAATGACTCCCTTTTTGGTTTTGATGGCTATTTCTGTCATTTTAGCTCTCCATTTTTTCTTTAATAACGGTTATGATGCGAGCAATGTGTCTACGTGACTTCTTGATAACTGAATAATTTTCAAGTTTTCCAGCTGCGGATTTGAGGGAGTTGTGCATCAATTTCTTTTGATTCTCTTTGAGCTCGATGGATAACTTCTTAATATCCATTGAGTTCAAATCTTTGATTTCTTCCTTGATTTTCATATTATACCTCTTCCTTGCTGATAAATTTTGTCTTGAATGGGAGTTTGTGTTCAGCAAGTCTCATGGCTTCTTTGGCGGTAGCCAAATCAACGCCATCCATCTCGAAGAGAATCCGGCCTGGTTTGACAACTGCTGCAAAGTGATCAACTGCACCTTTACCTGAGCCCATAGGGGTTTCTGGTGAGGTAGATGTCACTGGCTTGTCAGGGAAAACTCGGATCCAGACTTGACCACCACGTTTGATATATCGAGTCATGGCACGTCGTGCTGCCTCGATTGATCTTGCGGAGAGCCAACCTGCTTCTAGGGTTTTAATCCCAAATTTGCCAAATGCAAGCTCGTAACCACGGGTTGCATTGCCACCACGTTTGCCACGTTGCTGTTTTCTAAATTTCATTTTTTTCGGCATCAACATATGTTATCCTTATCTCAAAAATTAAATTTCAAATCTCAAATTATTGAGGATTTCTTACTTAATTAAAATTCTATCTTGTTAAAAGTTTTCTCACCCTTGTAAACCCATACTTTGATACCGATAATACCAAAGGTAGTGAGCGCGGTCATATATTTGTAATCAATATGGCTCTTGAAGGTGGAAAGTGGTACTGTACCAAAGCTAGCTTTGTCGCTTCTGGCGATATCTACACCATTGAGACGTCCACCAACTTGGATCTTGATTCCCATAACGCCGGCAGTCTTGGCTTTTTCGAGTGATTGTCTAATGGCTTTCTTGTATGGAACACGTTTCTCGAGTTGATGCATAATGTTTTGCGCAATGATAGCAGCATCCAAGTCAGGCTTCTTGATCTCAATAATATTGATCTGGATTCTTTCTTTGATGATAGTTGAGAGCAATTTCTTGAGCTCATCTGTTCCTGCGCCACCTCGACCGATGACGATACCTGGGCGACCAGAGTGAATATCAAGAGATACTTTATTGGAATCTCGACGAATGATAATGTCAGAAACTGAGGCATCCTTCAATTTAACAAGTAGTAGCTTGCGAATCTTGAGATCGGAGATAAGGTTGTCGGCGTAGTTAGCGCGTCCGAACCAAAGTGAGTTCCATTTCTCGTTGATTTTAAGACGAATAGATTTTGGATTTACTTTCTGTCCCATTATTACTCTGCTTTCTTATTATCTTTTTGTAATTTTGATTTTTCAACTTTTTCATCTTCACCGAGTTGATCCGTGATGGTCAAGACAAAATGACTCATTCTTTTCTGCATATTGTAGGTTCGACCCTTTGATTTTGGCATATGACGCTTCAATCGAGGTCCTTCATTGACTGCAATGCTTTTGATATATGTCTTGTCTGCTTCAAGATAGTTCTCTTTTGCAGCCCCAATTGCAGCCTTGACCAAGTCAAGCAATAGTCCTGCAGCTTTTTTGTTGGTAAAAGTCAGAGAATTTTTCGCGTTTAACAGAGTCTGATTGCGAAGACCATACAAAACAATTCTTGCCTTGCGAGGGGAAATTTTTGCAAATAATTTTTTAACTGTGATTTCCATATTTTAGCTTCCGAAGAATTTCTAATTCTTATTTTCTAATACTTAATTAATTTCTTTATTTTCCCTTGGCTTGATCTTTGGCCATCTTGCCACCATGACTACGGAATTTTCTTGTTGGTGAGAATTCACCAAGCTTGTGGCCGACCATTTCTTCAAGAATGAAAACTGGTACATGCTCTTTGCCATTGTGTACTGCGAAGGTCATGCCGACCATCTCAGGAATAACAGTTGAGGCTCTTGCCCATGTTCGAATGGCTTTTTTGTCATTGCTAGCGATAGCTTTTTGGATCTTGATATATAGCTTTTCATCTATAAACGGACCTTTTTTGAGTGATCGTGACATATTATTTCTTCCTTCTACTTAAAATCAAAACGCTACCGGCTTTTTTCTTGTTTCTTGTGCGTGGTCCAAGAGCCAATGCTCCCCATGGGGTCTTTGGACCCTTCTTAATACCGATTGGGCTATGGCCTTCACCACCACCATGTGGATGGTCAACTGCATTTTTGGATTTACCAAGAACGGTTGGTCGAAAGCCAAGATGTCTCTTGCGTCCTGCGTTGCCCAAGACTACTTTTGAATGGTCGATATTTGAAACAATACCAATAGATGCATAATTGTTGGCAAGAACTTTGCGAACTTCACCTGAAGGAAGTCTGAGTAATGCGAATTTGCCCTCCTCGGAATCTAGACCCAATAGTGTTGCAAATGATCCAGCTGAACGGCAGATTTGCGCCCCTTTACCAGCAACGAGCTCAATGCTATGAACTTGAGTGGCAACTGGAATATTACGAAGTTGCATACGATTACCAACTCTCGATGGTGCTGTTTCATCACAAACGACGGTCATTTCCTTTTTTAATCCATCAGGTGCAATAATATATGACTTAACACCATCTTCAAATTGAATCAAGGCGATGTTAGCAGAACGATTGGGATCATATTGAAGACTAATAACAGTAGCAACTTGACCTAGACGTTTTGTGCCAACGAAATCAATAATTCGATATAGTCTCTTGGCTCCGCCGCCTCGATGATAGACTACAATTTGTCCAGCATGGTTACGACCGTTTGTACGGTTCTTTGGCAGTGTCAGGCTTTTTTCTGGTCTTACTTTATCCAAGGCAGAATTATCAAGGTAAGTTGATTGTCGTCTGGCGTTGGTTGTAGGTTTGGTTTTTATAATCGGCATATGCGTATTTTCTAATTATTTATATAACAATTGTAGACTTATTTCTTCTTCTCGCGCACCTTGACAGTGGTCTCTGAATTTGTGGCATCACTGGCAGGGGTTACTACTTTATCAGACTTTGATTTTTTGTCCTTTTTATCTTCCTTGGTCTCTTTTTTGTCGCTTTCGTGCTCAAAAAGATCAATCTTTTGACCTTTTTTGACGGTAATTATGGCTTTTTTGACATCGCTTCGTTTGCCACGTCCGGTTTTGCTCATTTTGACTTTGCCCTTGTAGTTCATAGTATTGATGGATAGGACATTGACCCCGAAAAGATTTTCACAGGTTGAAGAGATTTCTTCTTTACGAGCCAAACGATCAACAATAAAAGTATATTTTGATTCTCCGGCTACGCTGAAGCTTTTCTCTGATATTAATGCTTTTTTAAGAATTTTGTTCATATTTTTCTTTACTTAATACTTTTATCTATTGTTTAACGTATGTTTTTTCTAATTCGGAAAGACTATCAACAGTCACAATTACTTTGCTGCTCGTCATGAGATTGATCATATCAAGCTTGTTTGGAAACATGATATGAATTCCTGGAATGTTGCGGAATGATTTCTCGACAATTATATTAGACTCATTTAAAATAACTGTGATTTTGCCCTCGGCTTTGAGATTGCCTAGTATAGCGATAGCATTTTTGGTATTTGGCTTGTCCATATTGAATGAATCAACAACCACGATTTGATCGTTTTCGGCTAATTTGCCGAAAATAGTTAGTATAGCTTTGCGCTTGGCAGTCTTGTTGATGCTTAATTTGTAGTTTCTATCATTGGTTGGACCAAAAGTTACGCCACCACCGATCCACAATGGAGAGCGAGTTGAGCCAACACGAGCACTACCGGTACCTTTTTGCTTCCATGGTTTGCGTCCGCCACCTGATACTTCACTTCGATCCTTAGTATTAGCGATCGGCGCTCGTAAGGCAGCACGTAGATAATTAATATAAAGTGTTAACGCTTCGGGTGTTGATGTGACAGCAAAAGCATCTGATAATTTAATATCCTTTACTTTTTCGCCTGTTTGATTTAATATCCCTAATTTCATTCTATATCCTTTGACTCATTACTCGTTAATTTATTCTTCTACTTTTTCTTCTACTTTTTCAAGTTTCTCTGCAGCGGCATCTTCCTTCATTTTTTCCATTGCAAGAGCTTCTTCGATAGCAACTGTATCAATAATTTCTTCAGCTTTTTCACCCATGCCAAATACTTTGACAATAGATTTATTGGGGCCTGGGATTGAGCCAGCGATTAACATTATTTCATTATCTAAATCAATTAAACGTAAATTTTTGACAGTAACAGTCTCGACGCCCATTTTACCGGCCATCTTTCTACCCAAGACAACACGTTGTGGTTGCTGAGCACCAATTGAGCCTGGTTCGCGCACGTTATTACCACCGTGTCCATCAGGACCACGATGAAAACTATGTCGTTTGATAGTACCAGCGAATCCCTTGCCCTTGCTTGTGCCAGTCACAGTGACGAGCTCACCAGCCTTAAATTGCTTCAAGGTGATTGCTTCGTCTATCTTGTAACGATTTGGAGCATCAACTCGGAATTCATTAATTCTCATTGTTTTTTCTTTTTCACCACTTTTCTTCACTGCTTTGATCTGTACAGCTTTGTAGCCGTCTCGATCTTTGGTGATAATTTTTGAGACTGAACAAGGCAAAGCACGAACTTTGGTAACAGCAAAACTACGACCTTCTTCATCGAAGATTCGTGTCATGCCAATTTTCTGGCCTAAAATGAATTTCATAGAGAACCCTTTTTAATAATGAATGTAGGACCGATATTTAATATCGTTCACCTTCGTCCTTAAATACAATTTATAATAGCATTTAAGGAAAAGTGGAACTTCTTTTGCATTGCTACAGATAGAGGTAAAAAATCATTAAAATTGATTTTTTACCCTATATCTGTCGCTCTACTAAATTTGAGGATATTTACTCTATCTCGGTTTAATATATAAATAATATCAACCGACAAAGGCCGTAGATCACTCTCCGATTTATCGGAGTGATATCTATGGCCCGTCAAGCAAAAGCTTGAACAGAATAAGTCTACTACATTTTGATCTCAATGTCAACGCCGTGAGGCAGATCAAGGCTCATCAAATTGTCGATGGTCTTGGAGGTAGGATTGAGGATATCAAGTAAGCGCTTATGGGTTCTCATCTCAAATTGTTCTCGAGCATCTTTGTGCTGGTTGGTTGACTTAAGAACTGTCAACTTGTTCTTCTCGGTTGGGAGTGGAATTGGGCCAGCAACTTCAGCGCCTGATCGAATTGCAGTTTCAATAATCTGTTCACATGATTTATCGATAATGCGATGATCATAGGCCTTGAGCTTGATTCTAATTTTTTGTTTAACAGTTGTTTCTCTTGACATTTCTATTTCAATTTAGCTAGTAAACTTATTGTCGTATATTTGGATTATTTAATAATCTTGGTTACTACACCAGCGCCAACAGTCTTGCCACCTTCGCGGATTGCGAATTTGAGACCTTGATCCATAGCAATTGGTTGAATGAGGGCAACTTTGACTTTAACATTGTCGCCTGGCATAACCATCTCTTGCTCAAAGCTAAGTTCGCCGGTTACATCGGTAGTGCGGATATAGAATTGAGGTTTGTAGCCTTTGAAGATTGGACTATGACGGCCACCTTCTTCTTTGGTCAAAGCATAAACTTCAGCTTCAAATTCGGTATGAGGAGTAATTGAACCTGGTTTGGCTAATACTTGGCCACGCTCGATATCTTCACGCTCAACACCACGTAGCAATAGACCAACATTGTCGCCAGCTTGACCTTGGTCGAGCTGCTTTTTGAACATCTCAACACCAGTTACTACTGTAGAAGTGGTTTTCTTGATACCAACAACCTCAACGCTATCACCAATCTTAACGATGCCTTGCTCAATACGACCTGTAGCAACAGTGCCTCGGCCCTTGATTGAGAAAACATCTTCAACTGGCATCAGGAATGGTTTGTCTAGGTCACGTTTTGGTTCTGGAATTGATTCGTCAACTGCGTCCATAAGCTCGTCGATGGATTTTTCCCATACTGGATCGCCTTCAAGAGCTTTGAGAGCTGAACCACGAATGATTTTGGCATTGTCGCCGTCAAATTGATATTTGGTGAGTAATTCACGAACTTCCATCT
>JBAXQZ010000020.1:0-13073 GCA_037131475.1 bacterium
GCTAACGCTTCAAACGCACACACCCGCTGACGCGGGTGGTTTTTCTGGTTAATAACATGCGTCGACCGATCATCCAAATGGATGATCGGTCTTTCGTTATCCAACCCAACACTAACTAAGCATATCTCAACCCCCAAAAACACTATTCGTCATGCAATTTTTCAATCTCTTCCCTTCCTAAGATAGAGCCTGTCCTGAGCGCAGTCGAACGGAAGGGACTAGGGGTGGCATGAAATGATATTTTAAACTTTTCATTTGCCTCTAGATATCAAACTCGATAAATCTCTTTATTATATTCGCCGACACCGACAAATTCAGCTTTGCCGGCCACAATCTTTTCCATCGCTTCGCAGGCATAACAGCCACAACGCGCGCAAGAAAAATCATTAGTGCGACGGGCTTCCTTGATTTTCATCGCGATCTCCATCACCTTTTTCTCTGACTCAGCGAGCAGAGGCAAATCACAATCGACAGTCTCTCCCTTGTCCAGATACCAATAGCTCGCCTTCCTGATCCCGCGCTTCTGACAATTCTCCAAGAGTAATCGATATATCGCCAGCTGAAGCGAATTCTTCGACTCCTCGTTTTTACCTGTCTTAAAATCAATAATATCCACCGTATCATCAGAATTATATTTAATCCAGTCTATCTTGCCGCAAAGAATAATATTTTGTTCCTCGCTCAGCCAATACCATGGCAGATCCTGCTTGAGCTTGATTGCCTTTTCCAAGATTGGCCCCGGACTCTTTTCCACTCTTTCGAGCATAGCTAGAGCTCTCGCCTTGTATTGCATCTCCTCCAAATCATTCTTAAATCCACCAATCTTCCCATGAACCTTTTGCCATTTGACGCTGAGTAGCACTTTGAGAGGAATAACTAAGCGTTTTTCGACCGGCAATTCCGAGAGTGACTCGAGCACATCATGCACCACTGAGCCAAGCGACAAATGCGGATTCGTCAATGAGATTTTGCGACCGGTCTCTGGATTTTTATAAACATTATTCAAAAAATACAACCTCGGACAACGAAGGTAGTCACTGATCGATGAATGGGAAACCCAAATTGCACTAAATTTATCTGCTGGCATAATTATATTATAATAGAAAATTTCCACAATCGCGAATTTCGCCCGCATTATATCTCAATTAACAAGCAATAACGCACTAAATAAAATAAACCTCCGCAAAACATTATTTTTGAAGAGAAATTGATATTAATATACCCATGCCAATTAGTACGCTATAGCGTACTAATTGGCATGATTTTATTTGTTTTTGACATTTTTGAGGCTAAATTTTATGCCAAATAACACGCGATAGCGTACTAATTGGTATAGACAAGATTTTTATTGATGTTATAGCGAGAGTCAATCACCAAATATTGAGGCAGCAATTTATTAATAATGCTATCAATTAAAGTTCCGGGAAGAGGTTTTGATTTATTTTGTAGACAACTTCACCGGGAGTCGTCGCAGCTTTGTTGAAGAAATCCACTACACCGAGAAGATTGATTCTTTCGAGATATTCTGGCTTTGGAAAAGCGGAGAGCATAATAACGGGCAGCTCCTTAGTGGATTCGTTGCTTCGAATCACCTCCAAGATCTCAATGCCATTTCGATTTGGCAACATAATATCAAGCAGGACGAAATGGTGACTTCCCTCCAATAATTTATTTTGAGCTTCTTGCCCATCAGTGACCAGCACGACCCCATAGCCTTCAGCCAAAACACGATCAAAATACATTTTGCCTAGCGCCTCATCGTCCTCTACAATCATTATTATTTTGTTGGATTTTTCAATCATAGTACTTCTCCATATAGTTATCTTCTAATCTCACCATAATCCATCAGCGCCAATATTGCAAATAACATAAGTCACAGTCATACTAAAAATGCATTATCCATGCAAATGCCCCGACAATAAGCCGGGGCACAAGTTCAGACGTTGAGCTTCTCCAATATATGTAGGAAGCAAGTTTCGCCAATCGGCGCCTTTAACGAATCGACTAGCGCAGTATAGGGATCATGCTTCGTCTGCTCGAGACAGTCCGCTTTTTCATCTGACGTAAATCCTGCAGTATAGATAATACATGGCTTGGACGAAGATGCAGGATTGTTGCGAATGTAGTGCAAAAGTGCCAATCCCGCTCTCATACCATATTGAGTAGGTACACGACTCAGAAATTCGCCCACCATCATCCACAACGGAATAATGATAGCGTCAAAATCATCAATTGTGCTGGCAACCTCGTCTGGGCCAACTTGAGCTATGACATCATAGCCAAATTCCTCGAGTTTTTTACGGTCCCATTCTGTGTCTTTGACCGATTCGTCACATTCAATCAAGAATAGTACTTTTTTGGACATAATATCTCCCCTCCTCACGAAGCAAGTTACCACAAAAGCGCCCCTCTGGTCAATGCCCCACTCCACTCAAACCTACTTTCGCCATATCACTTTCAACAAAAAATTATCTAGAACCAACCCCTAGCCCTTCCCAAATCATGCCAATTAGTACGCTATAGCGTACTAATTGGCATGATTAAGATTGGATTGAGTATAAATTTAATCGATAATAATTTATCAATTATCTATCTTAGTATAATCTCATACTTGCCAGAGGAGCACTCACTATTGATTTGTGATTACCCGCCACACCAACCAGAAATAAGCCCTGCAACGATAAAACAAAAAAATATAAAAATTGCTATAATAATAAAAATAGCCATTGTTATAATTTTAATATATTTTTTAGTAAATTTCGTTTTAAGGATTTGGCGAATTCCCCAGGCTATCACAGCAATCGGAAATAGGAATGGCAAAATGTTATAAAATATCCAATTAGCCATATTATTATCACACATATTGATCATACGATAATAAATATCAATAAATACTATAAAGAATGTCGGAATTACCAGCATACTCCAGAAAAACGGTGAACGTTTTTCCATCTGACTATTATTCAATCTTTTTTTCCTAATCAATTGATTACTCATTTTCACCTCCTGTTTAATATAGACCAACCCGACCAAGAACATTTGCACCCAATATTTATTTTTATATCTTCTCAAAACCAATTTGTTCTAAATAGTTGAACGTATTATCGTAAAAATTATGTTTTCTTGTTGGGTCTTCGCTATCCCCGGTCGGAACTACAATTACCATTCCCTGTCTCGCACGAGTTAATAGTACCCGATAGGCATTTTTTAGATACGTTTGGCGCTCAGCTTTCTTTATATAATTCCATTTACTGCCAACAAAGGACCTATGATCCCAGCCCTTTTCCGTATATCTAAAATCAGCGTCCCAAACGACACAAGACCAATCAAGCTCAAGCCCCTGTATATCAAATTCAGTGGCAACATCTTCGAGATAATACGATGAGCGGACGTCGTCTTTGCTATCTAGAAACCAATGGATCGGATCCATCGTTGATTTGATAAATATCGCGTGTGGTTTCAATCTCTCAGCTTGCGAAGATACAACGATGCCGTATCGCTCCGACCCTCTCGCCTGATCTTTCAACCATTGTTTTGCCCTCGAAAGATCGCGGGTGATGACAATTGGGTATTTTTTCTTAATTTCTAGAAGGGTTTTCTGTGCGCCAGCTGTGTCGATATCCAATAATTGTTTTATCAGCAAAGAGACATGCTCGGCTCGAAATGAGCGCATCGAAACAGAAAGGTGCAATTCATCTTTTGTAAATACATTTACATGAGGCTGTATTTGGCTCAGAATTTCACCTGCTCCATACTCACTATCGGTGAGTCTAGAGGATATATAAACATTCCAATCAGGAAAAGAACGGTTCAGACACTCAATCCATTCACTAATTCCAGCTTCGCCAGTATTAATCTCCTGTCCTCCTCCAACCAAACAAACTACGACAGCCCAGTCTGGATGACGATCAAGACATGAAATCAAAAATTCTGGCTCAGATTTGTCGAAATTTGGCTTGTTCTTTTTTCGGACCATAAAACTGATAGTTTGTTGTAAGTTCCACGCACGTTGCGCTTCATCAAAAAGAGCAACATGCTCAATTGGTGGTCTTTCATCAACAAGGCACGAGTCACGGAAATTATGAACATTTTGAATGAATTGCTTCACTCCGCGCATTGCCTCACTTTTAGTAATTTTGTGACCTTTTTCTTTTTCGCTGCTAACTCTATCGCGCGTCAAGGCTTCACGCAGAATTGACACTAATGGGCCATTGCCAGAAAGAAATACACTATAAAGATCATTATCTTTGTCGATATGTTTATTGGCGATATTTAGCCCTACCAGTGTTTTTCCTGCCCCGGGCACTCCTGTTACAAAACAGATGGATTTTTGTGAATTTTTTCTTGAGAAATTAATTATTTCTGAGACGGATTCTGATGTCTGACTTAAATTTATCGCGCCTGCATCACTTCGAGAGATATTTTCCACAGAATGACCTCGATAAAGTGCCATAGCAGCTTCAACGATTGTCGGAGTCGGGCAATATCTACCATCTTCCCAATCTTCTTTGCAAATATCGTCCCCATCAAGAAATGATAATACATTTTCTATTATATCTTTTAGATTATCTGCATTTGCTTTTATAGGGAAAAGTACCTTGTCATTTTGCGGGGTCAGACTGGGCACTGGAAAAATGGCATCTGCATTTGTAGCGATAAGAATAGGCACAATATAGTGGTCATGACTTGAGCTGTGAAAGTTTTTTAAATCGAGCGCGTAATCCCAAACCTGATCAATAGCGCATGAAGAATAATCTCTCTCCCCGACTTTAAATTCAAGAATAAATATTGCAGGACCAATTATGGCAACAACATCAATTCTTTTTCCCATGCGCGGGATCGAGTATTCAAAATAAATTGACCCACTGTAAGGCGACAATACTTTTTTGAGAATTGATATCTCTGAGACCCAAGCATCTCTCTGCGTCTGTTCCAGGGAAAAATCATTACTTTGCGTAAGTTGCCCAAGTATTTCATTGGAATTTGTTTCTAAGAAATTCTCAATTGTGTCAGAATAAAATTCTCTTTTTATAGTAGCCTTAATTTCAATTAGTTTACTCTATTATTTCCATACCGTTTTTATTTCTTCTTCCCCTTTTCCTTCTCTTCTTTTTGTTCCTTTTGGTCCATCTCTGCGCGGGCGATTAATTCTTGTATATCAGCTGGTAGATTGTTATTTTTTGCCATTTTGATTCTTCTTTGTCTTTATTGTATCAGATTTACTTCTCATTTCTTGTATTTTTTTCACAACTTCACGATCGAAATCAGAAATATAATTTTTATCTTGTTCTATCCTGTATTTTTCGTATTCTTCCAGTGCAAGCTCTTCCGCGACCTCATGGCTCACCTTGCCAAGATTTGTCAGGATTTCATATTCACTAAATTTTAGAAAGGCGTCAAGCTTTGCGACCCAGTCCTTCATATACATAATGATGCCTCGTTTGGCCTGTAGCTCAGCATAATCAAGATACATTGCAACAATGCGATTTAAATGATCGAGCTCTTTCTCGTTTAGATAATTCTTCGCAATAACAACATCGGCTTCTCTGATGTCGCCTTTGGGCGAATTCTTCCAGACAGTCAGCCCCATATTCGGCTTGGTGCTATTAACTCTTTCGTAAATAATCTCTGCTGCGGTTTTGCCCGTTATGGCAAAGTGAAGCTTATTTTGAACGGTTGCATAAAACTTTTTTGTAATATCACTATTTGAATTGTAATCGGCGCTACACATTGCATAAATATCGGTAATTTTTTGATACAATCGTCTCTCGCTTGAACGAATATCTCGTATTCTGGCAAGCTGTTCTTCAAAATAATCTTTACCAAAAATATTATACGGATTTTTCAGTCGCTCATCATCCATCGTAAAGCCCTTGATGATATATTCCTTGAGGCGCTCTGTGGCCCAGATGCGAAATTGAGTTGCCTGCGAACTATTAACTCGATAACCGACTGAAAGAATGGCGTCGAGATTGTAAAATTTTACAGACTGTGTTTGTGTTTTTCCCTCCATAGCACCATGTTCTGTGGTATGTTCCAAAATGGAACTAACCACTACCTCGTCCAATTCTCCACTTTCAAAAATATTTTTCAAATGCTTAGTAATCGCTGGTCTCTGCACACCAAACAAGAGAGCAATTTTCTCCTGTGTTAGCCAGATATTTTCATCACGCAAAAATATTTCGACTTTCACCTTGCCGTTTGGCGTAGTGTAGAGCAAAAACTCTGTAAAAGTATTATTGGGAACGATTTGACTCTTTTTTGCCATTTTTATTCCTTATTTTGAAGTATTAATTATAACATATTATAGCTGCTTTTTTTGTCCGAAAATTAGACCATTTGCCGCAACATTCGGTCGATGCAAATAGCTTCTTCGCTGACTTGAAGCGAAAGTTGATTGAAACCTTTGAGACTGATTGAATCGAGCGAACGGGCGCGGGAGAGAGCAACATAGCCCAGGCTGTAAGTAAACGCGCGGGAGAGATCTGCCTCCAGATAATCGAGAGTCATGCCCTGACTTTTGTGAACAGTGATGGCCCACGCTAGGCGAAGCGGTACCTGAGAGATCCAGGCGATGATTTTTTCGCCGTCCTCGACATTCCATTTCTCTGGTTCGGCGGTGATTTTCTTTTTGGTTTTAAATATTTCAACAATTGGAAAACCCTCATCGTCAAAATCAATTATTTTGCCAGTCGTGCCATTGACATAGCCCTTGCCAATATTGTTGCGCACAAACATCACGACGGCACCTTTTTTCAAGATGAGCTCTTCTGGCGCAAGACAATCACGTATCAGAGTTTTGACAATCTTTTTGTCGCCACCGAACTTGGTCAAAAAGATTTTTTCCTTACTTTCAATCTTGGACAATCGAAAAACATTGTAATTATCAGCCGCATCATTGTGAGTGTAAAGTTTGGTCGACTCAACCTCAGCCGGAAAACGAAAATTTAACCGCCTATTGAGTGCCTCATACGACCTATCGCTGACTTCGTTGCATCTTATTTCATTCAAAAGCGCGAGAAGGAGCTCATCGCCCTGGCGGTATTGCTCGGTCAAATAACATATTTTGATATCCATTTTGGACCAAACGTGAGAGCTGGTGACAAATCGACTTTGATTGTTCATTTTGGAAACTGGCGGTAGCTGATAAAAATCGCCACAAAGAATGACCTGTATTCCGCCAAAGGGAGCCGGATTTTCTCGTACAGCTTGGGCAATTTGGTCAACCATGTCAAGCTGATAGTCGTGGAGCATTGATATTTCATCAATGATCAAAACGTCAGTCTTGGTCAAGCGGTCAAGGAGATTGAGATCATTTGCAAGAGCAGAGAGGTCGCGATCCGAGAGTCGCTCTTTGATGCCGAAGCCAGCAAATGAGTGAATTGTCTGACCATTGAGATGAGTAGCGGCGATGCCAGTCGAGGCCGTCAAGCCGACCTTGATCTTCTTGTCTTTGAGATACTCGATAAACCTGTTCAAGAGATAGGTTTTGCCAGTACCAGCTTGACCAGTCAAGAGAACATTAGCACCTGAGGCCAAAATGTCAAAGACTTCCTGTTGCTCCTTGCCAAGTAGCAGGGGCTCAACCTTATCCTTATCTTTGGGCTTTGTCTCCTTGGTCGACGCTTCTTGATGAGTATCCTCAATCAATCCCATCTTTTGGAGACGTGACCGAATCGCACCAGTATTTCGTTCGAGTTTTTGAGCAATTGTACTGACCTTTAGCCCGTCTCCAAAATATTCAGAAAGCTGAATTTCCTCTTCTTTCGTCCATGGTGTATAAGCTTTGGCGTGCACTTTGCGAATATCATCAAGTGAGTATGTGTCCATTTTTCCCTTCGTTGTCTCTTAAAGAATGCCCTCATACACCGAGTATACCAGAAATGGCTATGCCAAAAAAACAGAAACTTGTGGATAAGTTCGGTTTTTGTTCGGTTGAGGTATTGTCGGCTATTTATTCATACCCCCTCTAGCTCCCCCTATCTTAGGGGGAGAAAATTTGGAGAGGATTATTTTCAACAAAAAAGATTCGTTATTTCTTCCATAAATTATTGAGGCTTTTGAAATTTTGGGATTTTGGGATTTTTTGTTCAATGAATTTACCGCGACTCCAATACACTTGATAAGCATTTGCTTCATCTCTAGAAGCAACTATGCGATATTGATCATCAATAATTTCTAGAGCGCAACAATTATCAACTGCGATTGCCACACCTGACGTTTTTTGCATCATCTTTTTAAGTTCGGCCCTTCTATCGGTTTCTTTGTTGTAATGCGGACAATAAAGAAAACTAAAAATGTCTAATCCTCTGACCTTTATCAAAGGTGCAGCCGGATTTTTTGTCCTTCTCGAGTCAGAATTACCAAATCGAAACCAGCAAATCGCACCAGCGCTCACCCCCGACATCAATACCCCCTTATCATAAGCTTCAAGTAAAAGTTTATCGACGCCAATTTTTCGCCAAAGCTTCATCATCCGTAAAGTATTTCCCCCACCAACATAAATAATATCAGCGCCAAGAATTTTATTGCGAATGACATCCAGGGAAGGTTTCTCTTTAATCAGATACAAAGTCTCAACTTTACACCCAAGTTCTTCACCAAAATGACGAGATATATCTTGGACATACCCCTCAGAGTCACCACTCGCTGTTGGCAAAAACAAGAGCATCGGATGCTTCTTGCCAGTTAAGCGAATGATTTCTTGGTCGATCTCAAAAGTTTCAACCGAATATCCAGCTCGACCAATCTCGCCCCCACCAATTGCCACGATTTTTTTTGGTTTTATCATATTTGCTCCATTGTTTTATTCAATATTGGCACATTATTTCTCATACATTTTCTCAACCATAAAATCTGAAACTGCATTTACCATTTGATTGAAATGAGTTTGATCGCTATACCGATGGCCTGCTCCCCTGACCTCAATCAATTGACAATTTGGAATTAATTTCGCTGTTTTGCGACTTTGCTCGATCGGGACGAGGTCGTCAGCATCACCATGAACGATAAGCGTCGGAATACTAATCTGATCAGCGATATCATAGACAAGATATTTCTGAATATCCTCCCAAAATGAATAATTGAGGCGAAACTCTTGCCCTCGGCTATTGCGATGAATGAGGAAACCGTCTCTCTGCCATTGAGCGATAGCCTCATCGCCTCGTCGCGCTCGCTCAATCTCTGGATAATCACATGCAGGGCTAATGACGGCGAGAGCGAGCAAATCATCTGTCTTGGTTGATGCGATGAGACTGGCGCCGCCGCCGAAGCTATTACCAATCAGACCAATCCTTGTATAGCCTAGCTTTTTCACATATTTAATCGCTTGCAGGACATCATCGACACCCTCAGTGATCGTAATATCTGCAAAGTCACCCTCGCTTTCACCATGGCCAAAAAGATCAAAGCGCAGACTAGCAATCTTGCCCTCATACAATTTCTTGGCCAATGTGGTGTAGGTCGGCCGGTCTTTATCGACCGAAAAGCCATGACAAATAATCACGATCGGAGTTTCAGTACTCTCGGACGGTCGAGTCAGGATTCCGCAAAGCTTATCCCCCTTCGAATTTGTAAAACTAATTTTCGTTTCCATAATTGTTCCTTTGTTCTGAATCTTCAGAGTTGCTATATTTCATAACGACCAAACAAAATAATGATTGGCCTAAATAACTTAATATTTTAAAACTTTTTTTGATAAATATGGCAGTATGGCGAGCCATTGTTTTTGGCATAATAATTTTGATGATAACCTTCAGCGGGCCAAAAGGTATCAACTGGCAAAAGTTTGGTCGCAATTTTGTAGCCCTTTTCCTCCAATATCTTGATCAGCTTCTCTGCCGTTTCTCTCTGATTTTGATCAATATAAAATATTGCAGACTGATACTGCTCCCCCACATCAGGGCCCTGTCGATCGACCTGAGTCGGATCATGAATCTCAAAGAAATATTTGGCAAGCTCGAGATAAGTAATCTTTTCGGCATCAAAGACAACTTCGATTGCCTCCACGTGCCCTGTCTCGTGAGCACAAACTTGGGCGTATGTTGGGTTTTTGGTCTCTCCGCCCATATAACCAACGCTCGTCGAAACAACACCTTCCAACTTCTGAAAGTAATACTCCACGCCCCAGAAACAACCAGCAGCGAAATATGCTTTTTGTAATTCTTTATTCATCTTTAAAATCCAATGAAATTGAGTTTACACAATGACGAATGTTTTTGGGCGTCATCTTTTCGCCCACAAAGACATGCCCCAAATGAGCATCACAATTACTGCAAACAATCTCCTGTCTCACACCATCGGCATCGACAATTCGTTTGACTGCGCCCTCAATCTCGTCATCAAAGCTTGGCCAGCCGCAACCAGAATCAAATTTCGCACTAGATCTGTATAGCTCGGCGCCACATCTTTTGCAAGTATATGTGCCGTCTCGATGATAATCGCAATATGTCCCCGAGTATGACCGCTCTGTCCCCTTGTCAACAATAACTCTTTCTTCTTCAGGAGTCAGATTCGCATATTTTGACATTTTATTCCTTTACTATAATCAATAACTACTATTTCAACAAATTCATCACTATCCGCATCGCCCCTTCTTTGTCTTTTAAATCGGAAATTGCAGTCAAGACGACTAGGGCGGCAGCTATATTTTGATTATTTTTTAATTCATTTTTCTTCTCGCTCAATTTGCCACTTGCATAATCATCAATTATCTTCAATAATGCCTGAGTCTTGCCCTCGGTCGAATAAAAATTCGACTTTTCTCGAATAAATTTAATAGCGGTTTTTAGCTCGGCAAAGGCCTCTGTCTCCTCTTGCAACTTCTTGATATTCACCGCATAGCCCTTTACCAAATATTCCTTCAGAATTTTGCTCGCCCAAATTCGAAACTGAGTCGCTCTTTGGGAATTGACCCGATAGCCGATCGAGAGAATCATATCAAGATTAAAATATTCGACATTGTATTTTTTGCCGTCAGCCGCAGTTGTTGCATTTTTTGCAACAACTGCATCCTTGGACAATTCACCTTCAAGAAAAATATTGCGAATATGCCTAGAAATCACAGATTTATCACGTTCAAAAAAATCAGCCAATTGATTCAAATTGAGCCAAACAGTCTCATTTTCAAGCTTAACTTCAAAATTTGTCTCTCCTATCTTGGAGGTATAAATCACAATTTTATCGTTTTTTTCCTCTGATATCACAATCCGATTATACCGCGATAGTTTTTTGTATACAATAGAAAAAGCGCCCCGACTAAAACTAAGTCGGGGCGCAAGGGTTTGTAATCTAGGAGCTATCGAATCTCAATCGATTCCCATCATTACATCGACGGAAGAGGTACAGATATCTTTAACCCCTAGTTGAGTCAGGAGAAAGCTAACTTCATGTTGCTTTTCCTTTGGGATGTAAGCAGTTAATGCTGCCCAGCCAGGCATTAAAAGTGGTCCGATTGTGGGTGACTTCATGCCACCCATAATACTGGCGGCTTTCTCGATAAGGCTATCTGGAATGTTCGCCTCCATCCGAACATATTGATCAGCGTCCCATGCACCCTTGATGATGCAAGCGAAAAGATCAATCAGCGGACGAAGTTGTGGGTCAGCGTACGAGTCCAGATTGGCGGCAATGACTGTGTTTGAAGTCATAAGAGTATCGATGATCACGAGACCATTCGCTACCAATGAGCTTCCGGTTTCGGTCACATCGATAATCGCTGAAGCACCAAGGCTGATCATCTGTTCAGTCCCACCATAAGAACGGATGACTCGGATGTCACTCCGTCCCTTGCTAGCGAGATAACGCTCAGCCATTTCGACATACTCAGTTGCCAAGATGCAGCCTTGTGGCAGATCAGCGATTGAACGAAAACCACTGACCTTGGCGACTGCAAGCACTATTTTCACTGCTTGCTTCGTCTGTCTTGCGACAGGCATCTCGAGAATAGTCTTAAGCTTTGCGCCTGTGTTGACGATGTGGTCCTGTCCACAAATTATTATGTCGAAATATCCTTTCTCGGCATAAGTCGGGCTCATTTGTGGACGCATCAGGGTGATGGACTCAAGGATCTGTGAGTCGAGTAGGATCTTCTTCTGCCGAGAACGTATTTCCGGGAGAATAAAACCTGCACTCTTCAGCAAATCCAGAATAACTTTTTCCATTGAGCCATCAGAGATAACTAGTCTCGGAAGACCCGAGACACCACGTGTAAAATTATTCACTTTTAACCTCCTATTCATCAAGCTGAATCGAAGTAATAGTACCATCTACTTCCTCGAAACAAGTAGTCGCACCCGTGTGGCAAGTCGGTCCATCCGCATCAACCATGACAAGAATTGTGTCCTTATCACAGTCAACTCGAATTTCTCTGACTTTTAGATAGTTCCCCGAAGTTTCACCCTTTGTCCAGAGACAATTTCTCGTTCTAGACCAAAAGGTGACCAATCCGGTCAGAAGCGTTTTTTCGAGCGCCTCTGGATTCATCACTCCGACCATCAGGACGGCCTGAGTAGTGGCGTCTTGGACAACTACGATAATCCAACCGAACAGTTTCATCCAGTCAAATTCATTCGCAATTCCCAACTTGTCAATGTACTTGATCACGCTACACCTCCACCAATCGCATTTTGATTTACCTCAAAAAAATAATCCACCGAAGTGGACTTTTTTGAGGCAGATACGATTGGCTTAAAAAAATTAAGGCTTTAATTTCTCCAAAGCCAAACCATATCCACCCATGCCATGATGAAGCCAATAGTTGATACGCACTACGGTCGTAGTCGATACGCCAATCTCTTTGGCAATCGCACGAATACTCTTGCCCTCTTTGAGCAATCGAGCTGCCAACAATCTTCGGCTAGCCTCTTCGATCTCCTCGAGAGTCAATAAATCGCGCAGAAAATTCGACATCTCCTCTTGTGTCTGGATAGCAGCCAATGTACGATACAAAGTCTGCGCTGCCGGGGTCTCAAGTTGTATTTCTAATTCGCGTTTCATATATAATTTCATTATTTAAGTATCAATGTGTTAATACGATGATACTAAATGCGAGAGTAATTGTCAACATTATTTAT
>JBAXQZ010000021.1:0-12684 GCA_037131475.1 bacterium
ATTGAATGCGCATTTTATTGCGGAAAAGAAAAGCCAGACAGAGAGAGTGCGGTTGTTGGCCGAATCTATCGAAAGACAATATAAATCTATTTTGCAGGATGGGGAAGAAAATAAAGAAAATTTAAAGCAAGATTAAATAGACATATGAAAATACCAAAAATAAAATTACAAAAATTGAAAATTGGCAAGAAGCTCAAAATTGCACTTGTGTCTACTCTTGTCATTGTTCTCTCGGGTATCCTTAGTTTCACTTTATTCAACAATCCTAGCAAGGCTAGCGCTGCTTGGTTCTCTGATGGTGGTGGGATTTGGCAGTATCGACAGAAGATTGAGATTGATCATACCAAGGTCTACAATACCGATCAGTCAGATTTTCCAGTCCTAATTAAAATTACCGATGCTAGTAATGCAATCTTTACCGCCAAAACTCAGGATGATGGGGATGATATCGCTTTTGTTGCTTCAGACGAAACGACTAAACTTGCTTATGAAATTGAAAAGTTTGACAAAGCCTCACATGAGCTCATCGCTTGGGTGAAGATATCATCACTTTCGCATATCAACGATGTTGTGTTGTATATGTATTATGGCAATTCAACGGTGGCCTCAGGACAATCGCCAGCTGCAGTTTGGAGCAATGGCTATGCCGCCGTTTATCATATGAATGAGGCATCTGGCAATATGGTTGACTCAAATCAAAACAACTTGGCCAGTACTATTTTTGGCGCTCCAACACATCAAGTCAATGGGAAAATAGGAGATAGCTATCAATTTAATGGCACTAGTCAGTACGGAATTATAAATTCAACTCAATTTCGCTCAATACAGTTGTGGATAAATACCAATACTGTCTCAGGGTTTCACTATATGCTTGATGCAAGAATAGGGTCGGCCAATGGTCACGTATCAGCTGATGAAATAGGTGCGGACTGGAGTAAGATGAGTGTTAATGGCAGTAACGTTACTCCAATTTGGGGAAGTATCCCCAAGGATAATTGGTCATCTATTTATCTTGAGAATAGTGCCAATCGTACAGACAATTTAAACATTATGTCCAAGTTTACGAATGATGAATATCTAGCCGGATCACTTGACGAAATACGTATCTCTTCGGTAGTTCGTAGTGCTGATTGGATTGCCACTGAGTATGCCAATCAGAACAACCCATCAACTTTTTTCTCAATTAATACTGAAGCAATTTATGACTTACATGCACCAAGCAATCCAAATACTATTAGTGCCTACTCAACATCAGAAAAAATTGCCTCGATAACTTCAAATTCATTTTATAATTATCATTCTCCATATTTTGAATGGTCGGGTGCTGCCGATACTGGTAACGCGGTTGTTTCTGGCGTAGCCGGATATTATCTGTATTTTGGCACCTCTTGTGGCGATGGCGGAGGAGACCCAGTCCAAAGCCGAGGCGTTCTCTCTGATACTGGTGGTGGACTCCATTATTCAACTTTGGCCAATATCTCAATTCCTGATATGAACAATAATGAAGGTGAATATTGTCTGCGTATCAAAGCCGTGGACAATGTCGGTAATATCGCTGATACAACTTGGGAGGCTTATGCTGCATACAAATACGATGTGACTGCACCAACGGCGCCAAGCTATATTGCGGTAAATCCAACTGGCTATTCCTCGACAAATTCCTTTAATTTTTCTTGGCCAATAGCAGGCGACACTATCAATGCTCATGCCTCGGGCGTTATTGGTTATCAATATATGAGAGGTGGTAGCTCGGGGGACTCTTGGAGTCCGACAATAACGTCAAATTCGATCACAAATATCGCTTCATACCAAACAGGCGAAAATATCTTCCTGGTTAGAACGGTAGACACCGCCGGTAACCTTTCGGAACCAGTCCAAACTCTCTATTACTACTCCAACTCTTCACCAACAAAGCCGACAAGCTTATTAGTCAATCCAGTACTTTCTGATCAAAATTCTTTTAGCTTTTCTTGGTCTGCGCCAGAGCACAGCCGGCCGATCATTAGCTATGGTTATACAATAAATAATGAAAATTTGACCAACGAAAATATTATTTGGACTGGATCAAATACTAGAAGCTTGAGCGCCGATCATTTTGCCACCAAGCAGGGTATTAACACATTATATTTGATTGCCAAAGATGATACTGGGGCATATTCTACTAGTGCCGAATCGGTGGCCACTATAAATTTCAACTGTACTTCGGCCGCCCCCCCGATACCATCGTCCTTATCAATCGTCGATACCTCCAATAGGATTTCTGGTCAATATTCATTGAGTCTACTGTGGAAAGCAGGCAACGAACAAAATGCCTCCAGTTTTGACCATTATTCGATTGAAAGATCGCTAGATGGAATCAATTTTACCGAAATTGCTACTTCCGTGGCAACACAAAAAACGGATGCCGCTAATCTCGACAACAACACTCGTTATTATTATCAGGTCAAATCATATGATAACGCTGGCGGTATTTCTGCGCCCTCAAGTATTGTTTCGAAGATCCCAACGGGAAAATATACTTCTCCACCGACTATTGTGGCCGAGCCAACTGTGACAGCTGTTTCCAGTTCAGCTAATATCTCATGGGCAGTTAATCGGCCATCTATTCCAAGTGTTCGATATGGTACGAACAAAGATAATCTCTCTGCAGTTTGGACCTCTGCTTCAGCGACAACAGAAACCAATCACATCGTCGGTCCAATTACAGGCCTAGAGCCAGGGACGACTTATTATTATCAAGTGCAGTCACTGGATGCATATCGGGATTATGCGGCTGACTCGGCATATTCAACCACATATCAATTTACCACTTTGGCCGCTCCGAGTATTGCCAATGTTATAGTCTCAAATATTACATTGAATTCAGCTGATGTTACATGGGAAACGTCTTCAGCATCCAATACCAAGATATATTTTGGGCCAACTATTAATTATGGTTTTGTCCTTCCTGAAAATGAGGAGTCAATGACAACTCGTCACACTATCAAAATGCAAAATCTAGCCGATAGCTCAAGGTATCATTTTCAAATTGCAGGCAATGATATTAATGGCAATAATATAAGAAGTGACGATTATATTTTCGATACACTTGAGATGCCCAAGATCTCTGCCATAGATTATCAAATAGATTATACTGGTCCAATGCCGATCGTGAATTTTTCATGGGTCACAAATGTTGCTACGACCTCCTCGGTTCAATATTCGGTTGCCGGAATCGAAAATACTGATATTCAAGAACAAAGTCAGTCGGCAATGGTCGCACCACAACACAATATAACAATCAATAAAATGCAATTCGCGACAAAATATCGATTCATCGTTTTTGGCACAGACCAGTTTGGCAATAAGATTGCCTCTGATCCTCAGATTTTAAATACCGCGGCAAATATTCGCCCGCCAATAATTTCCAATATTACAATTGAGAGCTCCAACGTCGGCTCTGGCAATCTAAATACCGCTACGGTGGTTGTCTATTGGGAGACTGATGCGCTCGCCAATAGTCAGGTTGCTTATGACTCAGGTCTGTCAGGCTCTGACTATCGCAAGAAAACAATATTGGACGGCAAGTTGACCAAAAATCATATTGTAGTGATCTCAGGATTAAATCCAGGGGCTCCATATCATTTTCAGATTATCACCCAAGATGAGGTGGGCAACACCGCAAGAAGCGATGATCAAGCGGTTATCACCGGGGCTGTCACTCAATCAGTCTTCACAATCATCAGCCAAACATTCAACAACATCTTCGGCTGGCTCGGGAAGATCTAGGGCGGTTATTAATTTTCAAGTATCAATTTTCAATTTTCAATTAATTTTCAATGTTCAATAATCAATTATCAATCCACCCAGCGCCCCCAACAGTTCTCACGCTCAAGACACAAGCGCTCGAACAATAATAGAACACATTTGAAAATTGATCCATTATCTAGTTTCTTTGAAAATTGTAAATTGTAAATTGAAAATTGACCAATCGTTCGAACAATAAAAATTGAAAAATATCAAACTTATCTATATAATAAATACATACTATGTACCTAAGAAGGAGGGAAATTGAGCGAGGAAGCAGTCACGCACGAACATAATACGATTATCAAGCTTAAGGATGTTTCCCGAGAATTTCACATAGGCAAAAATGTAGTCGTCGCGCTCAAAGATATTGATTTTGAAGTCAAAGCGCGTGATTTTATTATCCTATTTGGGCCATCGGGTTGTGGCAAATCCACACTGCTCAACACGATTCTTGGACTCGACGAGCCCACTACCGGGACTGTCGCAGTACGTGATACAAAGATTTATAGTCTATCTGATGATGAAAGAGCCAAGTACCGAGTCAAAAAAATCGGGATGGTATATCAGATGTCCAACTGGATCAAATCATTAAATGTTGTAGAGAATGTTGCCTTTCCACTAATCGCCCAAGGCATCGGTCAGAAAGAGGCTATCGCAAGAGCACACAAGGAGTTAAAGGAGATAGGTATACAAAGACTCGCCCATCAGGCTCCAACTCAGCTCTCAGGCGGTGAGCAACAGAAGGCGGGAATCGCGAGAGCACTTGTCTCCAATCCGCACATTATCATCGCTGATGAGCCGACTGGCAATCTCGACTCAACTTCTTCTGATGAGATTATGTCACTATTTATCTCTTTAAATTTACAAAAGAAGAAGACCATTTTAATGGTTACCCACAATCAATCATACTGGGATGTCGGTACAGAGCGAGTTGAAATGAAGGATGGTATGATTATCAAGCGCACACCTCACCAGTCATTAATTTAAACGAATATATGGATAAATTTTTTATTGTAAAACTTGCCTTTCGCAATCTTTGGTCACACAAATTGCGTACAAGCTTAACCCTAATTGGTATTGTCATCGGCATTTCGGCCGTTGTTTTTCTGGTATCTTTCAGCGCGGGTATTCAAAGATTGGTTACCTCACAGATTACAAATGGGGATGCCTATTCATTGATAGATGTTGGTACCGGCAATTCTCAGGTGGTCAAACTAAACGATGATTTACTGTCCAAAATTCATGATATTCAGGGGGTTAAGCAAATTGAAGCGACCACCAACTTTGGCGGAAAGGCCAAAAAAGACGGGCAAGCAATGGATATTGCAGTTTTCGGAATCTCCAGTGGCACTTATCTTGATTGGTCGGGGACCAAGATTCGCTGGGGGCAAAATTTAAAGACAGAACAGCAGTCCGCCAATGAGGTAATTATCAATACCTCCTATGCAGCCTTTGTTACGAATGAGGCGCCAGAGTCGCTGATTGGCCAAAAGATTATTTATGATCTTGTTTTGCCCAAGGAGCTATCTCCAACAGGAGAGGCCCAAATTTTCCCCAATATTGAGTCAACTATTTTGGGGATTATCAAGAACGATGCTTCTCCTTCTCTATATAGTGATTCGTCCAATTTTTTGAATGCTGGAGCTAACGGCTACTCTCAATTGAAGGTGATGATTGACAATAAGGACAATATCAGCGAGATTCGCCAAAAAATAGAGGCTTACGGTCTCAAGACCGAGTATGCTGGAGATATTGTCACTCAGGTACAGCAATTTTTCAATGTTTTTCAGATTATTCTCGGCGGCTTCGGCCTGATTGCCCTGATTGTCGCGCTCCTTGGTATGTTCAATACTCTTACCATCTCGTTACTGGAAAGGATTAAGGAAGTGGCCCTTATGGAGATCTTTGGTATGGGCAAAAATGATATTCGAAATCTTTTCCTGACTGAAGCGATTTCGCTTGGTTTTGTCGGTGGAATCTTGGGTATTCTCTGGGGTATTATCTTGGGCAAGACTGCCAACTACATTCTAAATATATTTGCCACTAGGGCCGGTGGCAATACAGTTACAATATTCTACTACGCCCCATTATTTTTGGTCGGTGCCATGATTGCCGCAATATTAGTCGGCTTCCTGACCGGTATTTATCCCGCCATCAGAGCCTCAAAAGTGAAGCCTCTTGATGTCTTAAGATATGAATAATTAATCGCGTTATCTAGATGAAAAAGCGTGTTGTTAAAATATTAATAGTTGCAATATTTGTAACCATCAACGCTGTTGGCCTTTGGGCATTTCATGGACGTTTCATAAAGGTACCTGTAGCATTCGCTTCTGGTTGGCAATTGGGGCCAAATAATGATGCCACTCACCCCTTAACTTCTCGAATCGTCAATATTACAATTGCTAATCCAACCTCGGGGGCTGCTTATTATAGATTAGTAAAGAATGACTCATCAAAATTGGGTGCTTCCGGAAAATTTTTTGGCCTTAAGTCGGATGGCGATGCGCTCAAAGGCACTGTAAATCTTCTCGGTATGGATAAGTTAAAGGATCACAAAGAGCTTCTTTTAGTTGCTAAAGATAACTCAGATAATACAATTTTCACTTATCCTGATATAATTACAATTTATGTTGATTATCGATTTGAATCCCTTTCCTTTGATTTGACAGCGAATTTGCTACCAAGCGGTGATTTTACTATAATGGCAAATCCAAGCGTAGCCTCGGCTTCTCTGGCCAATGAACCACAAAACGCAGTCAAATTATACTCGTGGAAATTTTACGAACCAATTTTTGATAAGTTGACAGGTGCTCTTACTTCTTGGCATTTACTATCAACAAGCACTACTGATGTGGCCAGCCTTTTAGTTGCCAGATCAGCGCCGGGAACTATGTACGTCGCGGTTTCCGCAAAAAGTGGTGCGACTTATGATACGGCAGGATATTATGATGGACTTTCAACGGTTGCCTCAACAGATATCGATACTACGGCTCATATTAACAAAATTGTGGTTAAGACCAAGCCAGAAAGCGGTGATGGTACTGCTATTACTCCGGGATTTTCGACAAACACTGTCACTTCGGACAAAATAATCCCTGCCAACCATAAATTTGCTTTGACCAAAAACCAGATCACTCTATTTAGCGGCGGAATGTTGGCCTTACCGATTAATCCAGGTGCAAGTCAAACAGAAATAATAAACCCAAAGTATATTGAGATCGAATTGCCCAGTGGCATAAGTCTTGAACAGCCAAGCACTACTTCCTTTAAAAACAAATTTAGCATTGTAACGTCACCAGAGATAGCCTCTGGCTATCATAGATATCGGCTTGAAAAAGACGGTGGTGCAAATTGGGGGCTAAACAATGCATATGTGAATATCTATCCGACATTTGCTGATAACATGGCTGGAGCTACTAGTCTTATCATGAAAATTAGACTTTACAACGCTGGCGAAGAAGGGCGAGTAGATCTCTGGCAAACATTACCGATTACTCTTGAGGTGCCACCCGATCTTCAGTTGCCTAAGCGGCTTACAACTAGTTTTAGCTATGCCAGTACGACTGGCGGACTACTCCTCAACAAGGGTGCAGATGGAAACATTGATCAATTCTTGAATTTATACAAAAAACTTGGCTTTAATACGGTCCCCAACAGACTGACAACAGAAAACCTTAATACCACCAATCTACTATTCACACCAGCACAAAGAGCAACTAAGGCTTGGGAGGGTTTGAGATACGGCCCGACATTTAGCGCTTTTTACAACAATTATGTAACTAGTTCGAATCAATACAAAAAATCAATTTTTCACGCACTATTCTTTGATCAAATATCATCATTTTTCAAAATAACAAAAACAGTCGATGGCAAGGACACTCTCGTAGCGCCAACCGGTGCTGAATTCTTGGCAAGCTATGATACGTTGGTAAACAAAAACACTTTTAACGCGGCATTTGGGACACATTTTCTGTCCGATGATGATTTTGCACCTGAAAAAACTAAATTCTACAATGCTATAAAATACAATATCGATTCAAAAGGCGGTCTAGACATGGCCTATGATGGAATTTTGCTCACGGCCAACCTCGACGACATCGAAAAAATTACGGCCACTTCGAAACCTGAATATTTGTATCTCGACGCCGAAGACTTCACTACTTATGAAGGTTGGAGAAAGAATGTCTCGCAATCACTTAATGCACAGCAAAGAAAAAATTCAGGGGAAAGTGACATAGATGAAGCAGATAGAATGCTCAGTGAATTTTGGGACAAATTCGACCAAGCGGTTCACAAGTACTCTCCTGACACCAAAGTCGTTTATTATAGTTCAAATGCATACAACAATAAGGGTATGGAAGTGACCCCATGGAATATTTTGCAAGACCATAATCTTATACAGCAAACTGACACTTATATTCCTGGGCGAAATCTCGGGGAATTTATCAATTTAATCCGTGCCAACAAATTAGCTCTGCCTGAGCACTATGATAATATGCCTATACTGACGACTGGCACTTACAACGAGATTGATCCCCAGATGATCTTTGATCAGGCCATCCATACTTTTCTAAACGGCGCCACCGGCATTTCATATTTCGGCGAAAGCAGCATTGATGATATGGCGGACATCTTAAATATTAGTAAGGCAATTAAATTGGTCTCTCCTTTTGAGGATCTAGTTATGGATGGCGATGTCGCATATAATGATATTCACGACTCAAACAATGCTATTATTAGTGCTATGAGGCAAAATAGTGGCTATCTGATTGGCGTTACGCCGCAGGACAAAACAAAAAATGTTAGTTTTTTTGTTCAAACAAATAATAATATGCCATACAAGCTTGTTAATCAAAAAACAGGATTATCAGTTGATGTTCATGGTCCAGACATTGAAATTCCTGCAATGATAATGGATTCAACCACAGTATATTCTTTGATGCCGACCACGGGGACATTGGAGCTAAAAGCTGACAGAGAATACGTTATAACTGGGAGCGAAGTAAATTATACAGTTAAATACAAAAATACCTCTCCTAGTAATCTAACCAATGTCACCTTTAGCGTTCCAGTAGATGACTTTGCTCAAATTGATGCAGCTTCGATTACAAATGGTGGTAGTTTGTTGAATGGTAAGATTAACTGGACACTCTCTAATCCCTTAGCTCCAAATCAAGAATTTATAGCAAATTTCAAGATAAGAGTGCACTGATCCAGGTGGCTTCTGACATAAATTTAAAAATGTAATAGTATTGAAAGTTAAATTTAGAATGATGAAATTGAGTAAAATCAAAAGAATAAGATTATTAGTCATCGTTTGTCTTACTATACTAATAGTGATGGTATTTTTGCTAGGGCTTTATACTTTTCTGAGAAAGCAGGCATCAATAACGGACACATTTTTTGAAAAACTGACAACAAGCCTGACGATTACTTATAAAAATATTCAAGGCGCATCTATTTCCGAACACACGACCTCAACGATTAAAAAAGTATCGCCACTAAAAATTTCAACATCATTTCGTGGCAAGACTATAGTTGGCAATAATTCCAAGCTCGATGTTGACCTTATTGATAGTTCGCTAGATCAAACTATCGGAACTTTCCCAACCGTCATGGGCGAGAACAATATGTTCGAAGGGGACTGGACTTCAATTGCTAATATAAATCCACTCAAAACCTTTGATTTGAGAATACATTCACCTGGCTTTCTTTCTCGCAAAATGACGGATATATCATTGCTGAGTTTATCAAGTGAACTTCAAGCCAAGCCATTGGTGGCAGGAGACGTCAATCAGGATCAGTTGATAGACGTGCAGGACTACTTGAATTGGAAGTCCTCTTATGGTCAACAAAATGTCGTTAATAATCCCAAAGACTTTAATGGTGATGGCGTTATTAATTACAAAGATTATGCGATTTCATTCGGAACGCCTTGTTATGGGGCCACAGAAATTAATCAGGATACCAAATGCAAATAATTACTAAAAAAATATCAACAATCATTATTTTTGTGGTAGCTATCTTGCTTGGTTTATCTTGTTTTTTTATGACCAAATCGGCCGAAGCCCAAAGCTCTGCGTCTGTTATTTTATCATCGTCAACTCCCTCAGTATCAGTAGGTGGAGATGTGGTTGTAAATGTTTCAGTGAATGTTGCTAGCGGATCTATCGGTGGAATTGCGATTGATTTGAATTATGACAAAAGCAAATTACAATATCAGTCTGTCGATCACTTCTCTGGCACCAATGATTTTACAGAGATTTTTTCAGAGGTGGTGAATCAAAATAATGGAATAATTCATGTCGAGGCAGGAAAACAGGGCGGTTTACTAAGCGGTACTGGCAACATATTTGCTGCTCATTTCAAAGTTTTGACGATTGGTAGCGCTACTTTCACCGCAAGCCCAATTGATGGAGCAAATCAGGATGGAAGTGTGCTACTCACTGCAAATAATTTAAGCGTTGCTCTGGCTGCTATAGCTCAGCCTACCTTTGTCATCACCTATCACTCAGCTGGCACCGGCACTGGCACCGTTAAGAATGGTAACACTACTATCAACAACAACGATATCATTACTATTGTCTACGGTGGCAATCTCACTCTCACCCCATCTCCCGACGCCAATTCTGATTTTACTGGATGGAGCGGTGACACTACTGACGGCACTTTATACAATATCACTGCCAATAAAAGCATCACGGCCACTTTCACACGAAAAGCTTCTGCGCCCCTACCCGATAACATTGCTCCGAGTAACAATAATGGGACAGTTGCTATCGGTAATTCTAATACAAACAAGGCAAATTTAACAACTTCTGCCATCGCTGTTTATGATTTTTCAAAATCTGAGGTTGTTTTTAATAAAATATTTGGAGTTGCTGATGACAGTGACAAGATATGTATTAATATATTAATAAAAAATTATGGCAATACAGTTATCAATATCAAGCCGACCATCAAGACTGATGGTGGCGTTGATATCAAATCATTAGATTTGATTAATGACAACTGGTCTGCTTGTATTACATCAAAAACTGAAGGCAGCAAGCGATTAATGATTTCTGTCAATGATATTTTGATCAAAGATCAAACGGTTAATTTTACTCTTCCCGTTCTTGCTGGAGCAAACGTGGTGGCACCAATAGTTACGTCAGGAGAAGTAAAAGTCACGGATAGTGTCTCCAAGGTTATTCCAAAACAACTTTTGATAGTAAAAGGAGATGTCTCAATTCTTTCCAACAATGATTTGCTTAATAGAGGGGAGATAACGGATGTTGATATAATTCAAATTTCCGGGACGGGTGATCCGGGAACAACCTTGAGGCTTTATATCCATTCGCCAGTCTTAATCCAGAAGGATGTCGTCGTTGGTCCTGATGGCAAGTGGATTGCTAGCCTTGATACAACACTAAGTCCTGGTGATCATCGAGTCGAGGTGGCAATAGTAAATAGTTATGGTCAGGAATCGAACACAAAATTAATTACCAAATTTAATGTTGCCAAATCGAAAAACAAAACGATAATTATCGCGGGCATTTCAACTTTAATTTTTATATTATTAATAATTTTCTTCATCATTAAGCGCAAGAAGAAAATATATGATAATTATCAAGATAAAGAAGATCAGGCGGATAATATTGGCGCTTCTTCAATAAATGATCAGCAAATTTATAATGAAGCAATTGCGAAAAATGAATTAAATGATTTTCCCCATACGCAACAATTTCCAGATCAATCTTTGTCACAATTTCATGATAATACAAATGATCTTGAGGATAACTCCTTGATGGAAAGTGAAAATGAACCACAAACCTCACAAATAACTGACAGTCAATCAGGTCAAGAAGCCGATACACCAATTTTTACTTACCCCAAGCGTGATATCGACCCCTTTGCTGACGATGATATGTCAGCCAACGATCAAAACGATTCAAATTCAAACACACCGATCAATGATGTTGCGAATGAGAATGTTGACTCTATTCGTAGAGAGATGTAGTGAAGTTGAATAGAAGCTTGTGTGCTTGACACTCGAAGATACGAGCGGGTATTGTAAAGATAATAAAAGGAGATTTATGACAAAATTATTTATTTGTGGAGTTTGTGGTCGTTCGATAATCGAAGGTGAATTGTGCAATTGTCCATTCTGTGGTGCTCACAAAGACAAAGTGTATGAATATAAGGCGAGCAAAAATAAGTGGCGCTGCAATGTCTGTAATTGTGAATTTGATGAAAAGCCCGATATTTGTCCTGTCTGCGGGGCCAAAGCTGATCGGATCGTCGAAATTCATAGTAATCCCAACAAACAAGATACTGACTTTGACAATATCGCTGAAGTTGATCTGAAAAACGTTCAAAAAGCTTTGGATGTTGAGGTCTCAAATTCAACTTTTTATTTTTCTGCAGCAGAAAAATCTGATTGCGTGGAGGAGAAGTATTTATTTCAATCTCTTGGAGAAGTCGAGCGCGAGCACGCCATAATCTGGCAAAAAGTACTCAATCTTAAAAATCTGCCAACGTCCGATGATATGGCGCATACTTCCTCATTGATTAATCTAAAGGAATCACACTCTAGGGAGGACAAGGCGATTAAATTTTATGCTGAGGCCGCAAACTCTTCGATTGACGGAAGAATAAAAATACTTTTCGAGGCTTTAGTTGAGATAGAAACAGACCATCTCAAGATGTCAGAAACTCGAATAGATAATTTCGCAAAATAAATTATTGGTTATTAAAATAATTGCAATATTATATAGATAATGCTAATAATATAGATAAATATTCCACCATTTTTTGAGGGAGGGGGCGAACAAGATGGCAAGAGGAATTATTGGTACACTAAGGTGGTACCGTTTGTCTAGACAATGAAATGAGAGTTTCTAGATGTTAAAG
>JBAXQZ010000022.1:0-11965 GCA_037131475.1 bacterium
ATATTGCTGTAGCGTTAAGGTCATTTACATTATTTTTGATTACACAGGAGTCTGCCAAAATACCACAGTAAATTAATCTATCTTGAATATTTTTTCCATTATCAGTGAATTTTTGATCATTACTCAATACGACCTCTCGTACTTGGACAGTATTTCTACATTCGAGGTCAATACTCTTCGATAGAGATATCTTTTGCTTTTTGCTATCAATTTGCAAACAATAACCCGAAGCATCTTTTTCTGGATTTTTGGCAACAATGTTTAATTGATTTATTATGCTCTCAATCTCAACAACCTTCTGATCATAAACCGTATTTTGGCCATATGAATAAAAAGCCATTATGCCCAAAAGGGCCATTAAGCTCATAAGCGTAATGGAGATCAATAGCTCAATTAATGTATAGCCCTTTAACATTTTTTAATTACCCACCTTAAACATTGCCTCAAAATTCCACTTACCCTTAATATATTCTTTGTAAGACAGATCATAGGCATCCCATTTACTGACCTGATTTTTATCTTCAGCGCTTGGCGCCTCCAAGGCGGCAAAAACGCTATATTTACCTTTACCTGGATAGCTCCCCGTATAGCTTCCTGAAAAATTATAATTTTTTAAAACATAGAGATAGCCGTAATCTGGATTCGAACCTGCATTGTGACCGCCATGAGCACAATTCCACTGAGATACTTTGGGGTCACAGGGAATTGAATCAATATACTTATAGCGCAATATTGTATTTGCCAGAGTATCGTTGAGATCATTGCTGCTACCAGAGACCCAGTTGTTTGTTGCTGGATATTCCTTCTTGTCTGCATGCCACATCTCGAGAGCAGTTGAGATTTTGGCCAGATCACTTTTGCGACCAACATCACGAGTCTGTTTTTGTGCATTTAGATATGTGTAGATCACCACCAACTGAATTACACCTATAATCGCCGCTACTATCAGTAGCTCAATCAAAGTAAAAGCTTTATTTTTATGTGTATTTTTCATTTTTATCCCGTTTAATAAATTATCTGACCCAAATACCAATTCACAATATTATTTCCCCAAATTACTGCCACAAGTGTGGCAAAAATTAGAAATGGAGCAAATGGTAGTGCTGCCTTTATAGTCTTTTTGGCAATATAAATATAGATTAATCCGACAATTGAACCAAGCAAAAATGCGATGAAAACTGCAACTATCGATCGTTCAAGTCCGGTCAATAAACCCAATATTATACCAATCTTAATATCTCCTGCGCCCATCCACTTTTCTTTTGAAATAAGTACTAACGATGCAAGCAACCCGCCACCTATCAGTACGCCAAAAAACATTTTTATTATATCAAAATGGCCAACAAATCCACCAAACAAAGAGAGCAGAAGGATTATCCAAACCAGCGTCTCGGGGACATACTGCGTTTTAATATCATAAACAGCAACCACCATTAACAGGCTAAAAATTAATATGTAAAATAATGTAGCCAATGAAAAACCAAAGACAACAAAAATCAAAGTATACATTATACCTGTCACAAGCTCAACCAGAGGGTATTGCAAAGATATTTTGCCACCGCAATAGCGACATTTTCCTCTGAGAATTGCAAAGGATATCAAAGGAATTAAATCAATCCATCGCAAATTTTTCTGGCAACTTTGGCAATGCGATCGTCCGGTGACAATGGTTTTCAAATCATCCATACGCAAAATAACGACATTCAAAAAACTGCCGATTATCAAACCCAAAATTAAAAATGTAATCCAATTTAAATCATTCATATATATTTCAATTATGGTTTCAATCGGGCCTGAACTATTCTCAAGCCCTCAAAAAACGTAATCGTATATTTTAATCCAAAACCTTACTAGTCGTTTGTTACCCAATAATTATGACCTGTTGGCAAAGTAGTAAATCCTACTGGGCCAGCCGTCTTGACGTCAGGATCCTTGCCATTCTCAAGAGTTGCGAAGATAACATAGTTTGCGCCAGTAGCGTCAGTCTGATATAAGTAGGTGTAATTGCCAGTGCTTGTTGGATCAGTTGGAACAGTCTTAATATAAGAAGAGTCCAAACCAGTGACAACATCATTAGCCACTGCAGCGTCTACTGAGACTTTATATGCATTTGGCCTTTGGTCAGCATTAAACAACTCCAAAGCAACTTTGATTTGACGAAGATCACTTTTTCGTTGAGCGTCGCGTGCCTTAGCTCGCGTACCATTCAAACCGACAAGTACCATAGATGCCAAGATACCAATGATGGCAATGACAACCAAAAGCTCAATTAACGTAAAACCTTTTTTCATTTTTCCTCCATTACCATTAATTTATATAACCTCGTCCTGATCGACCCCAAGACATTAAATGGTCTTATTTTATTATCCGCCAATCTGAGCAATACTGTAGATAGGCAAAATAATTGAAAAAACCATAAATGCAACTGCGATACCGATAATCACCAAAATTATTGGTTCGATTAATGTGCTGATAATTTTGAGATTTTCGCTGGAAGTTTCTTGATAATACTGTGCTACTTTGCCAAGTACTTTTTCGAGCTCGCCCGTTTCCTCACCGACAGCAATCATTTGGCCAACCATGGGCGGAAAAACGTTTTCTTTTGCCAATTGCACCGACAAAGGCACGCCCCGCTCCACCTGAAGCGCAACATTTGACAAACTTTCCTCATAAATAGAATTATTAATTACCGTAGAACCTATTTTCAAAGAGTCCAGGATTGGAACGCCAGCTCCAATAAGTAATTGCATCACGTTTGCAAAACGATTCATATATATCCCGACGAAAAGAGTGTTTAGGCCTGGGATTTTTATCTCGATATTATTAATAAATCTTACTCCTGGTTCGGTTTCAAACCACAAGCGCAAAAATATACCAACAATAATCAACACCAATAGTACTATCCCCCACCAATGTTGCATAAAATCTGAAAATGACAGAAGGATTCTTGTCGAGAGCGGCAACTGTTGACCGGCTTGATCGAACATTACTTTAAGTTTCGGGACAACCGTCGTCAACATATATCCACCAACCAAGAATAACGATATCAAAATGAAAAATGGATAATATAGAGCACCCTTAATATTGGCTGAAAAATTATTCTCACTTTCAAGCTGATTGGAAAGTTGATCCAAGACCAAATCAAGCCGCCCCATAGACTCACCCGATGCAACAACACTCACGTAAACCTTGTCAAAAACTTGAGGGTGCTTCGACAATGCGACAGAGAAGCTATAGCCCTCTTCCAAATCCTTGTAAATTTCCAAGAGAACAGATTTAAAGTGATTATTTTTGACATTATTAGATAATATACTGATTTCTTTTATGAGTGACAGGCCAGCGGACAACATTGTTGCTAATTGACGCGAAAAAACTGCCCGCTCGCGAGGAGAAGTATGTGCCAAAAAAATTCGCATTACGCTTTGGGGTTGTTCTGGAATTATTTTGATTGGAACAAGATTGTGCTTTGCCAGAATTCTCTCTGATTCAGCCTCGTTAATAGCCTTCACAGTGCCTGTAACAATCTCACCCTTATCATTTTTTGCTTTATATAAAAATTTTACCATTTAAATCTGCTTTTAAATTAATAAATCATCATTTTGAAGCTCTTGGGATCGATACAATAAGTCAGTGCATCTTCGAGGGTAATATCTCCTCGTGAAACATATTCTGCCAAAACCTTATCGAGACTTATCATGCCCTCTGATGCAGAAGTTTGAATAACATTGGGAATTTGATAGCTCTTGTTCTCACGGATTAAGCTCTTTATTGCTGGATTAGCAACCATAATCTCGGCCGCGAGTACCCTACCACCATTAACCTTCGGCACCAATCGCTGAGACACTACCCCAATCAAGACTGAGGCCAATTGACTTGATACCTGCTGTTGCATATGTGGCGGAAAGATACTGACAATACGATCTGCAGTTTGCGCTGCAGAGTTTGTGTGCAATGTAGTAAAGACCAAATGTCCAGTCTCTGCCAGAGTTAATGCTGCCTCGATTGTCTCAAGGTCGCGCATTTCTCCAACAAGTACAACATCTGGATCTTCACGAAGCGAACTTCGCAAAGCGCGAGAAAAGGAATTTGTATCCGAGCCAACCTCACGTTGTGAAATAATACTCTGTTTGTGCTCAAAAACATACTCAATCGGATCTTCAATCGTGACAATGTGCTTACTTTTTTCAGCATTTATCTTATCTATCAAGGCCGCGAGAGTAGTTGACTTGCCCGAACCAGTCGGACCAGAAATAATCACAAAGCCTTGGCTATGTTCGGTAAATTTTTCAAGTAAAGGTGGCAAGCCAAGCTCGGTAAATCCTTTAATATCCTTTGATATCAAGCGCAATGACGCTGCGACTGTACCTTTTTGAAAATATACGTTGACCCTAAACCGCATATTCTTGTAGCCAAAAGAAAAATCAATCTCTTTTTTTTGCTTGAGAGTTAGAGCCATGTCTTCTGGAGTAAACGATTCAATCAGGCTCTTTGCTTTACTTGAAGAAACTGGTAATACTTCGGGAATCGGCAAAAGTTTCCCGTCAATTCTCACCATGACTGGAATATCGACGCTGATATGAATATCCGAAGCACTATTATCTATTGCGTAATCTAAATATTTAGTAATCTCTGATTTTGTGCTATCTTCAAGCATTATACCCTCCTCAAGATTTTATCTTTGTTTTATTATACCACCTGAGCCTTCAAACACAAGCGAATATTTCAACTTGTAACAACCGCTTGAAACACCTCATCAATCGTGGTTAGCCCCTGGAATGCCTTGATTATTCCATCTTGTTTCATTGTAATCATGCCTGCTCGTATTGATGCTTCTTTTATCTCATTTGCTGATTTTTTCGTCACGGCCAAATCCTCGATTTCTGGCGTCATCGCCAGTACTTCAAAAATTCCAATTCTACCTTTGTACCCCTGATTGCACTCGGAGCAACCACGGCCATAATACAACTTTAATTCATCAGGAATTCTCGTGCGATCAATCGTATTGTTTTCGGGAATTTTTTTGAGCTCTTCAATCACCTCATCGCGAAGACGAGCTGGTACTTTCATCTCAGCTTTACATTTCGGGCAAATTCGCCGGATCAACCGTTGAGCAATAATTAAATTTACTGAGGAAGTAATCAGGAATGGCTCAATACCCATATTAATAAGTCTAGGCAGGGCGCCAGCTGAATCATTTGTGTGCATGGTAGAGATGACCATGTGACCCGTCAGCGCAGCGTGAGTGGCCATATTGGCAGTTTCAGAATCACGGATTTCTCCCACCATAATAACATTGGGGTCCTGTCGCAAGACACTTCGAAGGCCAGAGGCAAAAGTAAAGCCAATCTCAGGTTTGACTTGGCACTGATTGACGCCAGGAATTTCATATTCAACCGGATCTTCTAGAGTGATTATATTGATTCCCGGGATACTAATACGGTTTAATATTGCATATAATGTCGTAGATTTACCTGAGCCAGTCGGACCAGTTGACAAGATCATACCATTTGGCCTAGAGATTGAGGAAACGGTTAATGCAAATGCACTCCCCTGCATGCCTAGATCTTCGAGCGACAAGATACTCTGGCTTTTGTCCAAGATACGCAAAACCACTTTTTCGCCATGCACTGTTGGCAATGTTGATACGCGAACATCAACTTCTTTTCTCTCAAAAGTAACCCCAAAGCGTCCATCCTGAGGAATTCGAGATTCATCAATTTTTAATTTTGATAGTATTTTAACGCGGCTAACCAATGGCGGATGCAGCGAAAGTGGCATCTTCACAACGTCGCGTAATATTCCATCGATACGACAACGAACCCGCAACAATTTCACCTCTGGCTCAATATGAATGTCGGAGGCCTGTTTATTTATCGCGAAATTAATCAATCCGGCCAAAATTTTTGGTACATATGCTTCTCGAACAATCGTATCTAGTTGAGCCTCTGTGGTAATATCTGATGGAATTAAGGTACCAATATCCTTGTCTTCAAGAGAATTTTGTGCGGACTCTGTTTGTTTTGTTGATGAGGTATTATTTTGATTGTTTGATTCCTCAACTAAATTAATTTGTTCTGTTGTTGTGCGCTTCTCTTCGGGTAATTTAATATCTTGCGTCGAAGAATTTTGCATATTTTTTGAGATTATCTCATTTTGAGTAATAATTTCCTGATTTGAAGCGACAATTCCATTATCAATCACTTTGGCCACATGGGTTGCCAAACCAGAGCTATCATTAGTAACTGAATCAATCGTAAGTCCGTCATCACCAGCATCTCCACTCCAGAAATTATTAAAATTACTACTATTTTTCTTGGATGCAATGCTTGTATTTTCTGGCTTAATATCTTTATTCAATATTTGAGCATCACTCTCTACTGGCAAAACCTCAATTACTTTATTCTCAATTTTCTCAGATTTCTTTTTGCCGTCATAGATAGCCAAGCAGTAATCAATATCATCACGTGAGGTTGCAAAAATGTCCGCTTTGATACTGTTTTCCTGCTCCAAGAACTTGACAATCTTCAGGGTGACGGCCGCATCTGGTTTTTCACATGCAAGTTGATAGACGCCACTATCATTCTCACCAAAAAAGACCATTCGATTCTTTTTAATAAAATCTTTTGGTAATTTTTGCAGATACTGCAACTCTACATCTTGATTGCGCAGGTAGACTACCGGAGCGCCACCCTTTTTGATCAAAACATCACTTTGTGACTCGCCTCGGTATTGTCGCAAGACTGATTGAAAATCTTCCTCGCCAGTCACAAATATTTCAATCCCACACTTTTTGCTTTCTAGAATTTTGGCAATACCAGAACGAAAGCCGACTAGTATCTCCGCAGGGCGAGCTGTTGCAACTCGAATGATATTATTTTCATAAGCAAACGCAATAATATTGTATTTTTCTGCCAAAGCAATTGGAATAAATGACAATATTTCGGGATTTATTTTAATATTTTTGAGCTCAATATATGGCAATTTATAAGCAATACTATATGCCTTGTTGATTGTTTCTCTAGTTACAATATTGCTTTGCAATAGAAAATTCTCAACTTCACTATTCGTTTTAAACGATTTTTTTATCTTTATCGCATCGTCCTTGTCAAGAATATTTTGCAAAACAAAAATATCCAAAATAGACTGGCTCAGAGATAAGTCATTCGTTATTCCATAATATGCTAGAGTGTCGTCTATCTTGGTTGGTGCCATAAATTCATATTAATGTTTTAATAAACCGTGCAATATATACATCATTACTGATTTATGCCCGCGAAAGGATTACTTTTACCCATTTTTTGCAAGGGGACTGTTAATGGGATTCCACTAACATTTTGTCGCTCAGAGAGCATATTCAGCGCATCATTTTTAATACTTTCAATTTCAACTGTCTTATACTTATCGTTGATTACCTTTTCATCAGGCGCTTTCATAATGATTTGGGTCGCCAAATATGCAAAACCGATTATTGCCAAAATCATAAAAAATGATGAGAAGATTGAAATAAATTTATTTGTATTCATTCTGTTACCTCCACAGATGTATTATTCACACTATTTGCAGTAGGCTGAAAAAGCACATCTGAAAGTGCCGTGTCGGAACGTTTATAGGCATTAAGCTGAAGATTTAAAGAGACGGTATTGCCGATGGACGATAACGTCAAATTCCTAATATTCATAAAACGAATATCTTTTTCAACTGCACCGATAAACTGTTGTATGTCTGAATACGTTCCATTGACAGTAATAGCTACGGGTATCACATTGTCCGATTCTGTTGTCATACCATCAGCGCCTCCAGTAGCGGAATCAAGGATTTGGATACTTGGCAATTGAACTTGATATTTGATCGCTATTGCCTCGAGCTCTGCCACCAAGTTTGGGGCGTCCTTATCTTGGGGCACTGCAATAAGCATTTTGTTTACTATATCGCCCAGCTCATCAATTGAGGTTTGAGAGTTCTGCAAGGAAACTTTCTTGTTATTGATCGCATTTAGCTCTAGTTGAATTAAGGACAAATTGGCCTTATCCTCACGGTATTTTGGCACCAATTTACTCTGACTATAATAGAAACAAGCAGATACAACAATTAAAGCCAAAAGTAAATGATAGTTATTATTATTGCGTCGCATCGGTACCTCCTAGATCATTTAAACTACTACCCAAATTACTGTTTGAATTATCATTCGTAGACATCTCTGATGAATTGTTTGAGATAGTTGGATTAGTGACAATATCTTGCGTACTAGCGGCAACAATTTCAGCACTAAAAACAAAGGGTACTTCGGTTTTTCCACTGCTCGATGTGCTCATAGAGGTCGAGAGAAGCTGGACATTTTGAAGTGTCGACAAACTTTTCAATGACAACATTTGATCCGAAACAGACCGATAGCTCTGAGCAACACCATCAATATTTAATTTACCGTCGCTTGTAATCGAGATGTTTCGGATAGATACATCAGTATTAATCGCTCCATACAATAAATCAAGAAAATCGCTCATCACAAATTTATCCACTGATGCTTTCTTCATCTCATCATAAGCTGCTTTAAAGCCAGAGACCTTCTGATCAATCTCGGCAAAATCGGAGGAGGTAATACTAGAAATGACCTGATCTTTTTGTTTTTGCTTGGTTTTATACGAGGACATAGTGCTTGAATCAAGCAGCCAGAAGGCTACGGTCACCAAAACAGCCACACCGATAGCTATCCAACTGGTGATTACCACCGAACTTGGCTTATCAGAAAATCCGATATTATTAAAATCAGAATTCTTCGTATTTGCAAATTCGGGAGACATTCCCGGCATATTATTAGGACCCATTTTCCCTCCAAAATAACTCTTCTTACTTATTTTAAATCAATCAGCACCAAAACACAATCTTTTTTCTTATAATTATGAATACTTCAGAACTTTACCTTTAATCAAAAATAATCACTATTTATTTGCCACTTCATTTAATTGTGACAGATCAAAATAACGAAATCCCGGCGGCCAATTTATCTCTGTTTTTGGATCATAATAAAATCGAATATTTTTGGACTGATCCGCAATATTAAATTTTTTGGCGACAAATGCTCCAGTCAAATCAACATTGCTAGAATCATTAATCACGACCAATTTCTTTTCACAGAATACTGCTGCATGAATATTATTATTCCCACCGAATGAACAATTACCCTGATCAATTTTTAATACAAAACTACTCTCCCCAACCCCTCCGAGACCACTACAACGCAACCCATATTTAGAATTGGTAGTGACCTTATTTGCGCGAAATGAGCCATCTGCAGGAAAAAGCTTACCGTCCCAAGATGCATCAGAGCCAAAGCCAGTGCAAGGTGTCGCATTGGACTTGTCACTGCCATAAGAATTCCAGATAATTACCGCTGCAGCATTGAAAGCCATTGTGCCTTCGGGCAAAATCTCACTGTTGCCCTGAGACGTAATATCACTATCCTTGGCTTGAATAATTATCTTTGGCACCAATTTTGCCTCAATTGTTGATGTCCCTGTTGCCCCGCCAGGCTCACTACAGGTCAAGGTAAACTTATTTGTGTTGTCATTAATCTGAGCGATCTTTTGTTCACCATTTTTCCCCTTTTCACCATCCCATGAGGACACACACTTGCCCTTATCAGAGAGCCCGGACACATTCCACTTCAAATTAACACTTCCACCATATTCGATATTCGCAGATACGTTCGTTGATCCATTTACAGAAAACGCTATTGCGGGCTTTACCATTACTTCTAATCGTTTTTCTACCTTTTCAGTGCCTCGCTCGATCAATACTTTGGCAGTATATATTCCTGCACCTGGATAATTTCTTTTCGGGATCTGCCCAATTGATTTCACATTTGCAAACCTTATCCCAAGCGTGGGGTTATTTACTGGATCTCCGCAAACCTCGGGTTTTATCAAATAAGCATAATCAGTACTCTCGTCTGTGCAGTCATACCAAAAAGTATAGCTAAATGCCTGGTCTCTCTTAACCCCTGCTATCTTCGTATTGAAGTTAATATTCCCGGGATAATCGACTTGCGCTGCCTCCGCTGCAAATTCCACACCTAGTTTTGGAAATAAAATATCCTGATCGCTTTCAGCCAATGTCTGATAAATACCAAATTTAAAAAACATCACACTCAAAATAGTGAGAACAAACATAATGATAATAATAATTTTATTCTTTTTCATTGATTTTTTGCCATCAATCCCAAATAATCTTTATTTCCATTATTGGGCAAGATCTGCGCACCACTACCAACTACCAAATTACCTTTTACAATTATCGTGCCCAAACCGAAATACTTTATATTCTTGTTGCTACCAATCGTGAGGTCACCATCGACAACCCAGACCTTACCCTCCGGATTCAACCCTGCATCACCCTGAAAAACATCTTTCCCGATTGCGTTTCCTGCGGCCTGAAGATACAGACTAATCGCCCCATCGTCTTTGGCTAATTCTGATAAAATCTCATTCGGTAGCTCCGTTCCGTTACTAGCCAATTGATTTATTTTATCAATAAATTGCGTTGTTGTCGTAGTATCATTTCCTGCCGTATCAATCATCGCAGACTGAGCTTTGTTATTTATTGCATACCCGCCCACCTTCAGCTGTGCGTCAGAACCAGACAGATCATTTGCGGATTGCACCAAATTATTTCCCCAAAAAGCATAGCCATTAATATCCGTTGAGCCACTAAATACATCGCCAGCAATTAATTTTGAAGCATAAAACAAAGTAGAAATCTCTATCGTATCAACTCCATTAATTCTGGTCCGACTCTTCATAAGCTTCACTGCATCGCTATTTGGCTTGACGCTCAGCGTAAAGCAGAGCGGAATGCGCCTCAAATCATTTGAGAGGCATTTTGCGAGCCCCGTACCAGTACTGGCATTGGACTCAAAGCCAACCGTCGTTTGATTATTATAATTAAGTACCGCCTCATTTCCTACTAATCCGCCATAATAATATTTATTTCCGTCGGTCATTTTTTGAGTAACGGTCGTTTGCCCAGTCATTACTGTTGGCAATCTCTTGTCCATCGCTTTTACATTCACAAAAACGGGTGCGAGAATCACCAAAGATATCATCGTAATCAGTAAATTTTTGCCAACTTTTTCAAGTCTCATATTGCCTTAATTAGCTACTTCGCAATCGTAATAGATATTAATTGGATCCGTGTTGCTTGGCACCAAATTCCAGTAGACTTTATTGTTTACTGCGTCAAAGCCACTATTGAGCAAGACCGCGTTACTTGGGACACCAATCGTGCCGTCAATCGGACGACAAGTTTCACTTGAGCTGACCACCTTCAATGCATCATCCTCAACATCAGTTTCAAATCCGGCTGTTGCACCAGAAATGGTCAGATTTACTCGGATTTTGTCCTTAAATTGAAGCGCATACGGATTGAAGTTTGGATTTGGCGGTGAATTCGGCAATGGTCGATCCAGTGGCAATAGCCACTTCTTGATTGAGACGGTATCAAGCGAAGATTTAGTAATTACTGATAGTATTCCGCTTTCGCCACCAAATACATTATTTGACAGAGCACTACCAATCAATCCCGAGCCGCCAGAAAGATGAAATCTAAAGCTATAATTTTTGGAGTTGATTGAATCATCATTTGAGATATTGTAAGCCACGACGATATAACCACCTGAGCCACCTGAGCAATTGATTACCCCATCGCTGCCATTACTACCGTAGCCATCTGCATTCATAATCTCATTTTTTGTCCCGCCAGAGTCAATCTCTCCGCCCAGCGCGATCTCATCTGTCTTGATTACGATTTTACCGCCAGATCCACCAGCAATATTAAAATTAGCATCAATTTTCATACCGCCATTTCCATTCGCCACAATCGCGTTTTTGGCATTTACAGTTAATTTTTTCGTAATTATTTTTATTGCACCGCCACCAGATCCACCAAGATTGTACCCCGAGCTACCTCCGCC
>JBAXQZ010000023.1:0-11826 GCA_037131475.1 bacterium
ATATTTATTGAAAAATTGAGATTAATGGTGTGAGGTAAATGAAACTGAAAAAGTTTTTTTGTAAAGTAATCCTGACATTTTTTGTGTTTGGGTCAATATTTTGGCCAAGTTTTCTGATGCAACATTCTCTCGCCAGCGATCAATCTCCTACTTTTTATATTGCGACTGATTTGCTCGGCGCGGCCAAGGTGGCGGGGACGCCATTTGAGCTTTATATCCGAGTCTGTATGCCCAACGAAATTACACAACTATGTGATACCTTCCCGACAAATTACAATACAACACAAAACGAAAATGTGATTTTTCTTCAAGATTCGACGGGGACAATATCTCCAAGTCAGATCGCATTAACGGATGGTGAGTTTCGTGGCAATGTTACGATTTCCCGCTCAATTTCATTAAACAAAATCAATATTCTTGGTTTTCTCGGGCCGATTTCTTCGCCAGTCTTTGCCTCCCAAAGCTCCTTGGGATTTGAGGTTTTGCCTGACTCTCAGCATGTAACACTGGCAATTAATGGCGGCAACAATCAAACTGGTCGCGTTTCAACTCAACTGCCAACTAGTCTTGAGGCAAAAGTCAAAGACGTTTTGGGTAATCCGATTAGTGGCACCAATGTAAATTTTGCTGTGGCCTCTTTCCCTCCAGAGTCGACTGGCTATGCTACAAGCAGCGCAAGTGTGGCAACTAGTCAAAGCGGAGTTGCAAGCGTCGCTTTTACTATCGGCAATCGTGTGGGTACATATATTATTACTGCTTCATTGGCCAATTCTCTCGCGCCACCGGTTAATTTTTATGTCAACGCAATTGCTGGCCCACTGACTAGTCTGATTATTACACCCACCACGACAGTTTTGCCGATTGGCGCACAGCAGGTTTTTCAGGTCTCTGGGTCAGATCGATTTGGCAATACGACAATCGTCAAAGATGTAAAATGGTCAGTAGCTCATGGTGGTGGGTCTATCGAACAAAGCGGTGTTTTTACAGCTGGAAGTGCCCCCGGCAATTTTACCGGTACGGTAAACGCACAGGCTTTGCCTGACGGTCCGGGTACTTCGGCAACAGTTACAATATTGCGCGAAGATATTAGCACACCGATTGAGCCAAGTAATTCAAATTCAGCTTCAGGTACTACATCAGGGGCTAGTGGAAGCTCCAGTAATAGTTCCAACAACACTTCTGCGAACGGCACCGGGACTGACGGCTCTGGCGGCACAGGTAGCTCGGAGGTAAAATTGGATGGACAGGGGGTTTTGGACCGAGTCGCCATCAACCCCACTATCATTCAATCGGAAATTAATTCGAGTCATCAATTAGTTGCATCTGCCTATGATAAATATAATTTTTCGATTCCTGAAGTGACTTACAAATGGGAGTTGGACGGTGGACTGGGCGAGATAATCGCTGATTCGGGGGCAAATGCGGAAGTAGTACTTCGAAATACTGTCGGCAATGGAAAAGTTCGGGTGACGGCAACACAAGGGAGTGTTACAAAAACTGCGGAAATAGTCGTCGCGACTAGGCCGGCTATCGGCGGTGTATTCTATTTTAATGAGATTACCTCCCCCCAAAAAGCCAATGTACCCTTTACTGTTACAATTACAGCCAAGGATAATGCGGGCAATATTATTAGTGATTTTAAGGATCAAGTAGCCCTGAGAGACTCCACTGGCACAATGATCCCGACCGCAATCAAGGAATTTGCAAATGGTGTCTGGACCGGCGAGGTCACGCTTGCGGTCGGCAAGAAAAATGTCGTTATTGATGCTATTGCTCCTGGTATGAATGGCGTGAGTAATACCTTTGAAGTCCTAGGTGATCCCGCCCACATTGCTGGCGCGACAACTGGAAGTGGTTCAAGTGCGGCGATCAAAAAATATACAGCTGCAGGACTTTCGGCCGGACTAGGTCTATTGAGTGCTGGCTTGGGTATTGCCTGGATGATTGGTCGTGGTATGGAGGCAATTGGCCGCAACCCCTTGGCGAAATCAAAAATTCAAGTTACTATGTATATAGGCATCATTATTGGTATAATTGTCCTAGCTGGCTCTGTTGCAGCGACGTTTTTGATAATGAAATAGTGAAACTTAGGAGGGAAGGTAGGGATGGAACTAATTTATAATATTTTAATTACGCTTGTTTGCTTCTTGTCATTGGGTTTTTATTTTAACCGACGAGAAAAACGTTTACAGTTAATAGCCGAGAGTAAATTGAGTGATTTTAAGGATCATTATCTTGATAATATTACGAAGCGCAAGCTCAAAGAGCGTCAGGAGATAGAAAAACTAAAAACGATTGTGATCGATCTCGAGACTCGTCATAAGAAATTATTGACTGATCGTGCAACCTTCTCGACCAAAAATATCAATGCTGAGACTGACAAAATAATCAAGACTGCCGAGGAAAGAGGCCAAAAAATCGAAGCAGAGATGCGCCAGAAGGCAGACAAATTCCTTGAGGATCAAAAACGAGAAGTTCAAGGCAAGATGGTGGACCTAGTGATGGGTGTGACAAAGAAAATTTTGGCCAAAAGCCTTTCCTACAATGACCACAAGGAGCTAATCGAAAGTGCAGTTTTGGAGATGGATGGGGAGGAAACAACTAATGCCGAGTGATGTTGAAAATCACGTATATTGCATTCTTGATCAAATTCACAAAAAAGAGGATTTGGATCAAATTTCTTATGACATTTCCGTCCTGAGTGAATTTTTTAATTATAAAAATGTCAACGAAAATCTCAATGAGGAATACGAAGCCAAGAAACAGCTCATCAGCAAGAAAGTTAATATAATTCAATCAAGTATCCTAAGACGCTATTTACAGGCATTGATTGAGTCGGATAGCATGCTTTTCTTCGAGCCTGGCCGCTTTAAACTTTTTGTCGCTGATTTTGAGGAAAAATCTCAAAAAATACAATTTATTGATCTAACGACCTCGGTTGAATTGACGCCAGAAGACATTCATAATCTTTCAGAAAAAATGTCTCATCGAATGCAATGCTGGGTCAAGGTTGATGTGACTGTCGACAAAACTCTTATCGGCGGAGTTGTGATCAAAAATGATAATTTCATTCTCGACTATTCATTAAAGACTAGGTTGGCTAATTTTTCCGCCGAGTGGAAAAAATCTTTAGATCAGACAAGGGAAGCACATGCCTAATTTGGGCGATTTCTTAATATCCGATTCAGGAGATAATTTTGCTGATAAAAAAAAGTTGAATCACTCAAAGCCACACAAATCAAAATCATTTGACAATAGTTTGCCAGATTTTAAGATCTCACCCCAAATTACCAAGCTCGAAAAATCAAAAAAAAGAGCACTTAAACCGGTCCAGACAGAGATAGATAGCCATTCAAAGCCGACTACCCAAGATCAGGCTGAAAAAAAAATCATTACAAGTGTAGAATCTCAAAAAGTTATCCACAAGGATATAGATAAGGTCGGCTTGGTTCATGATCTCAAAGTGGCCCTTCAGGAGATAAATGCAGAGATTCCAAAAGCTGTTAAAAAATTGCGGCCCAAAATTAACAGTGATGATACGGAAAGCGTCCTAAGTGCTCTCAAGAGAGTTCTGCCCAAGGTTAAAGCTGATCCATCGATAAGTCGACACAAGAGAGGCCAGAGTGCGATCAAAACTGTTCCTGAGGCGACACTCCTGGATAATCTCGAAGAGTCCATATTGGAAGTCAAGATTGAGCCGAAAATCGAAAAATTTGATTCAACCAAACGAGTTAAAAAAATCAAAGAATATGATATTTTTGAGGAAGAATCCGCCGAAGCCGAGAGTAATATTGTCGATTTTCTTGAAAAAACATTACCGACCTCAGAATTTGCACCAGAGGTAGTCGAGGTTGGCGAAGTTATCTATATCGGTGATGGAATTTGCAAGATAACCGGGCTTGCAAACGCCCGAATTGATGATGTGCTGGAGGTGAAAACTGAGAAGGGGATTGTCTTGGTCCTTGTGCTTGGAATTTCAAATGATTTGGTTGAGTCGGTAGTTTTGGGTGATTATTTTGCCGTCAAACGTGGTAACGTTGTTGTCTCGACGCAGAAAACACTCAAAATTCCAACTGGCAAGAATGTTCTCGGTCGCATTATCTCGCCAATCGGGAGACCACTTGATGGCAAGGGCCCACTCGAAGATGTTGAATTAATGGATGTTGAAAGACCTGCCCCGGCAGTTTATATGCGCACGCCTATTATTGATCAGCTAAAGACTGGCTTTCTCGTTATCGACTCCATTATTCCAGTCGGACTCGGCCAACGTGAATTGGTCACGGGAGATCGTAAATCCGGCAAGACGAGACTAATGATGGATGTCCTTTGTAATCTCAGCAAGCAAAATATATTTTGTATTTATGTTGGCATCGGTGGTCAAAAAGCCAAGATCAAGGCAATCTCTGAATACTTGGAACATTATGGTGCGCTCAAAAATACCGCAATTGTCATGGGTAGCTCCGATGATCCGCCATCACTCAATTATCTTGCCCCCTATGCAGGTACGGCGATCGCCGAGCATTTTTGTGATAAAGGCCAAGACGCTCTAATTGTCTATGATGACCTTTCCAAGCACGCCAAAGCTTATCGTCAAATGTCACTTTTGCTCAAGCGCTCTCCAGGTCGTGATGCTTATCCGGGCGATATCTTTTATCTTCATTCACGTTTACTTGAGAGAACTGCCAAGGTGTTGCCCAAGTATGGTGGCGGGTCGATTACGGCCTTGCCGATGTGTGAGACGCAAAATGGTGATATCTCCGAATATATTACCACGAACTTGATGTCCATTACTGATGGGCACATCTATCTTGACGCTCAAATGATGCATGATGGTATCCTGCCAGCTGTCAACTCTAGCTCCTCTGTTTCTCGTATTGGTGGTAGTATTCAGCCGAAGTTACTGCGTAATCTGGGGGCAATCGCTGGCACTCAATTAGCTCGTTTTAATGAAGTGAAATCATATGAGACAATGAATACGGAAATTACTGAGGAAACAGAGCGTGAAATTAACCGGGGCAAACGTTTGCTAGAATTTTTTAATCAAGCCTCAGGCCTCAATTTTATCCCTGCTGAAGAGACTATTTTGCTTTATACCGTGACAGGCGGACTCACAGACTTTATTCCTCTGGAGATTGTTGCTAAACTAAAGTTGGAGCTAGTTGATTTTTATCAAAAAAACGCCAAAGATTTTCCTGTTTTGACAGATGTGACAGCAAGAAAAGATATTGACGACAAGGATTACTCAATGCTCGATGATTTTTTGAAAAAATATATTGAGAAGGTTGACTCGGAGTGCTCCAAGGCCCTGAAAGTCGCTTGGGACAAGAAATACAGCGAGATCGAAGCCAAAGAAAAGGAAAAGGCTGCGGCAGCAGATTCGGCAGCGCCAGAGGGTGAAAAAGATAAAGAAGTTAAAGAGAAAGCAAGCGCGGAAACTGCGGTTGAGAGTAAGGAAAAAGAAGCTGAAGTTGTCTCGAAAAACGAGGAAGATTCGGACAAAGATGAGCCCAAGGAGACGGAGACCAAAGATAATAAGAAGGATAAATAATGGCCGCACTCAATGAAACCAAGGAGAAAATCGGCGTCGTCAAATCAGTCGGCGGTTTTGCCAATGCGCTTCAACAAATTGCGGCGATGCGCATGACCTCACTCAGAGACAAAGTTCTTTCGAGTAAGCGTTTTGTCGACGAAGCGAGTGAAATATTGCGAGAGCTAAATTTGCAAAAAGAGCTTCACTTCAAGAAAGAATTTGATCGCGCCAACAAACACGGTTTCAAGAAATCAAATCAAGCTAGCAGCATCAAGGCCAAAAGAGCGTTAATTGTCGTCACCTCCAATCAGGGGCTTTGTGGTAAATTCAATGCCGAAATTTTCAGACAACTTGAGGGTCATATCTTAGTAGAGAATCCAGATGCAGATATCTTTATTGTCGGCAAGAAAGGTCAGGAGCATTATCTGACGAACAAAAAATATAATTATAAATTTTTCCCCTATTCACTCAAAGATAATTTTGATTCAACTGATCTTTTACGCTTAGTTAATATGTTTCCTTATTATGAGAGTATTTTGATGGTATATTCACGTTTTATCAATACTATCCTTCGTGATGTGGTCGAAACATTGCTCGTGACTCCACCGACTGGGGAGCCGGAGGTGAGTGAAGGTGAAGAAATCCGTTATATATTTGAGCCATCGATCGATGAATTAATCAAAGAAGTTTCAGCGAGGCTTAGAGCTGCGACCTTTCAGCAACAGGTCTTGGATTCACGGCTTGCGCAATTTTCAGCTCAAATGGTCGGTATGCAAGCAGCTTCAGAGAATGCAAAAATCTTAACAGAAGAGCTAAATCATGAATACAATAAAATACGACGCAAAATTATCGACAAAAAAATTGCGGAAGTATTGGGCGGGAGTGCTCTGTGGTAAATAATGATCAAAAGAAAATTGGCAAAATCATCGGCATCCATGGTGCTGTTTTGGATGTCTATTTCCCCAATAATCTGCCAGAAATTCATAATGCTTTACTAGTGCGTGATCGCAAAGATCGCCTCGTACTTGAAGTTTTTGAGCATCTTCCCAATCATACTGTTCGCGCTCTTGCCATGGGTAGCTCGACCGGCTTGCGAGCGGGTATCGAGGTCGAGGATACGGGTGATGTACTTCATGTGCCAGTAGGTCCTGAGTTATTGGGGCGAATCGTCAATGTTTTTGGCGATCCTGTCGATGACTGTGGGCCAGTCTTGACCAAGGAAACCAGTCCTATTTACAAGCCTAGTCCCGAATTTACCTTGGTCAACACGAGCAAGGAGATTATGGAAACTGGCATCAAGGCGCTCGACTTTTTGACACCATTTATCAAGGGTGGCAAAGTTGGCTTCTTCGGTGGTGCTGGTGTGGGTAAGACCCAGCTGGTGACGGAAATTATTCACAATACTACCGTGAAACATGGTAATAACTCGGTTTTTACTGGTGTTGGTGAACGTACTCGTGAGGGAAATGAGCTCTATCTCTCACTTCAAGAAACTGGCGTTTTGCCCAATGTGGCGATTGTTTTGGGGCAGATGAATGAATCTCCTGCGATGCGTTTCCGTACTCCGCTGACAGGGATTACGATTGCTGAATACCTTCGTGATTGGAAGAAAAACGATATTTTATTATTCATTGATAACATTTTCCGTTTTATTCAAGCTGGGATGGAGGTGTCCATCGTGCTTGGTCGTATTCCCTCAGAAACTGGCTACCAATCAACTCTTGCCTCAGAGATAGGCGAGGTGCAGGAGCGCATTGTTTCCACCTCCCAGGGCTCGATTACCTCAGTTCAAGCTATCTACGTTCCTGCTGATGACTTTTCTGATCCAGCTATCCAAGCTATCTTCTCCCATCTTGACTCGGTGGTGGTTCTCTCCCGCAAGATTACTCAGCAAAAGATTTATCCTGCAGTTGATCCCCTCGAATCAAGTTCCACCGTGGACTCGAGTGTCTTGGGCGAGAAGCATCTTTTGGCTCAACGAAAGGCGCTTAAATTGCTTGAACGTTATCGTTCACTACAAAACATTATCGCTATTCTGGGTGAGGATGAACTTTCTGAGACGGAGAAGGTTACTGTACAAAGGGCCAAAAAACTACTCAAGTTCTTCTCGCAGCCTTTCTTTACCGCTGAGAAATTTACCAACGTGCCAGGGCAATATGTACCAGTAAATGAGACGGTTGACGGTGTGGCCAAGATCCTCAATGGTGATTATGACGATTATACTGATGAGCCATTTTATATGGCAGGAAATATTGAAAGCGTGGAGCAAAAATGGCGAGAGATGAAAAAATAGAATCAAGCCCAGATCTAAAAACAATGGCAATGCCGACCGAATTTGACCTGCTGATTGTCAATATGGATAAGGTCGTCTTTGAAGGCAAGGCCAAGACTTTGATTGCCCCAGGTCCTTATGGTGATTTTGCAATTTTGCCTGGACACGGACCAATGTATACCACTCTCGGCAAAGGCAAAATCGTCGTCGAGACGATTGATGGCAAGGAAGAGTATGAGGTTGAAAGTGGTATTGCGAAAGTCAATCAGCTCAAGGTGACCCTATTGGTCGGATTTTAGTCTGTGTTTGCAGCTTATTAATAATTAGCCAATACTATTAATAGTATGCAATCTTCATACCACGATTGAAATAGTAAAATTATTCAATATAGGAGTCATTAATAAAGATGTTGATAACAATACACAAAATACCCTGTTTTGGAGGGGCAAAAGTATTGACAGGCAGTATCAAATACCATTAAAATGTTATTAGGCCACTAGTTTTTAGAGAGTGGGCAAGTTAAGGCTAAGAACAATATTAAGCAAAATGGAGGTGAAAGCGAGGGTAATAACTTATGTTCAAAGCAAGTTTTCTTGTTCGGTGTTTTTGTTTATATTAGTATATTTATTAAGTAATCACATTTGTGAATTAATCTAGGAGGGAAATGCGAAAAAGCATTCAAAAATTCATTGCTGTAGCCCTGACACTGGCGTCCGTACTTTCGTACTACACACCAGCCAAAGCTGCAATCATGACACAGGCTAAGGTTTATTTATCAGACCCACGTGCTAGTATTGCGGGTGTCGGCGGTGATGTTGGTTCGACCTACACATACACCATGACGACCAGTACTGAAGCAACTATCAAGGGTATTAAGATCGTTTTCGCCAACGCTGCTACCGGTGGCGCAATGCCAACGACACAAGATTTATCAGCTGCCGCCATCCATCCAGGATCAATCAGCAATCTTGATGGCGTTGAGGCCGACTGGAGCTTAGACAAAACTGCAGCTGCTCAAGGCGTTCTATATCTTGTAAACGCTACTTCAACCGTTGCTGTTCCTGATGGTACTGTTATCTCATTTGGTATCGATGGTATAGTTAATCCTACCGTTGGTGCATCACCAGCTGGTTGTGTCCCTGACGGCGCCAATGCCTCATCTGGTACTTGTTACACTCGCGTTAAATCATTTGACACTGCAACGATTGCTACTATGGCTGCTGAAACTCCAGTAAACATTATGGATTTTGTTACTATTGCTTATACGGTAAGCGCTGCCGTTACGGTCACTGCTACTGTTGATCCATCTTTGACCTTCTGGGTTACTGGTGTCGCCGCTGGTGGCGCTGAGCAAGCCAATGGTCACAATGTTTCGGCAACAACTGACTATCAAACTTTGCCATTTGGTTACATTCAGCCATCCATTCCAAAGTATCTTGCTCATAACCTAAGAGTTCGAACAAACTCAAGAAACGGTTATGATGTTAAGATCAAGATGGTAGATCAAATGACCGGTAAATATCCTGTCAATGTTATTGATCCATACATCGCAGACAAAGACAATGCTATCACTTGGGGCACACCTGCCAACTGGGCATCTCCAAATGGCGACACTGCCAATGTTAATACTGGCTGGATTGGTGCTAATACCAATGACACAGATGTTGCTGGTTATGCGAATTCTGCTGGCAAATGGGGTCCAGTATTCTCAAACGCTGAGGATCTAGTCATGACTAATTCTGGTCCAGATAAGGGCCGAGTTCCTCAAGACGTTGTCAGAGTATCATACGCTATAGAGGTAAATGAGTATCAACCTTCTGATAGCTACACCGGTACTTTGTACTACAACTGCACACCTACTTACTAAGTATTTAGGTCCGCGCATACCAAAAAGACTCCCTCGGGAGTCTTTTTGGTATATAATTCACCTCACACATTTATTGTTCGAACACTTGGGGCTTGAGTGTGAGAACTCAAGCAATGAGATTATGAGAGACTTCTCAATGCCTTTCGAAGAGTGACAGCATCGCTTGAAGAATGGATATTATTATTCATTAATTTGCCACTTTTCGATAATCAAAATATGGAGTATAATGATATTATGATCAATCGATTGGTTGTACAAAAAATTGCCCTGGCAGTTTATATTTTGAGTTTAATGCTCTATCCATTTAATATTGCTAGAGCAGGAGTTCTTGCTGATGTCTCTGTGGCGGCTTCTTCGGATCGACCAGTCTCGTCCTCGACACATTTTTTGGCCTTCAAGATTAATACCACAAGCACAATCAAGCAAATCTCACTTCAATATGGCAAGACTGTCGCCAATCAGACAAAGCCAACGAACCTCGAAGTTGGTGATGCAGTCTTGGGGAACATTGTCGGGCTAAATACTTCCTGGCTCTTGGACAAGACCTCCGCTTCCGTCGGTCAGCTCAGTCTGACCAACTCGGACGGCGAAAGTAAAACGTCAGGAGATGGGGTTTCATTTGAATTATCCTCAATCATCAACCCAGCGATTGGCGATTGCAGCACGACTGACTCCAAGATTGATTTTTGTTTTCTTTCTATTTTGACCTATTCAGACGCTGGCCAAACATTGGTTGATAGTGGCAATGCTAATTATACAATTCATGCGGGTGAGCTCTCAGATATGTCAGCTACGATTGATCCAGTCAATCCTCTCACTACCTCAAGTCACACTATCAGCTTTACGCCAAATACAACCAAGAAAATCAAGCAAATCGATTTTCAATACGGCAAAAAGACCGGCAACGAATTGAAGCCAGCAAGCCTCCGATTGACCTCCGCAGAGTTAAGTATTGATGATGGGTTAACGCCTAGTCTTTGGGCGTTGGATGCTCTATCTGCTGGTACAGGGTTGCTGAAGCTTGCCTCGGTCGAGGGTCAAGACCTTGGGCCAAGTAATCCCATCTCAATCACTTTTACTGGTATATATAATCCAGAGATAGGGGAGTGTAGTAGCTCGCATAGCTTAATGGATAGTTGTGCAATTTTCATCAAGACCTATTCTGACGCTGGTACATTGTTAACCGATTATGGCCAAGTGAACTATGAAATGAGAGATGACGTCTCATTGTCCTTCGCGATTGAGGGTGTATCGTCGGGTGTGGCAACAAATGGCATGACAACGACGACTGCTACAGACTCTGATATGATTAATTTTGGTCGACTCGATATGTTGACGCCCAAACTAGCCGCGCAAAAGCTCACAATCTCCACTACTGCGCCAAATGGTTATCGTGTGAGTGTCAAGACGGATGGCTACTTGCAAGGCCTTTTTCCCGCCAATAAGATTGATCCCTTTGGCGACTATAATGTAGCTTGGAACGCGCCAAAAGTCTGGACTCATCCATGGGGAACTGAGCCTAATTCTGATACTGCTTGGTTTGGCGCAAATACCAGTGATGCGAGAATCGATAGTTGCCTTGGCCTTTACAACGTCTGGTCCAATGGCTACGGCAGTGCAAAATACGGACCCATTAGCACGACTCGGCACGCTGTAATGTGCTCAGAGCAAAAGGATTATGGTACCTCAGCTTACGTCACATATAATATTGAAGTAAGCGAAATTCAACCACCAGACACATACATAGGCACAATCGTTTATGATGTCTTGCCGGTTTACTAGTATTCAAAAATGAGGGGTGTCATTCCGGGCTGAAAGCTTGTGGATTCGATTCCACTCACCATGCTGTCATCGACTCTGAGGTGAGCGGCCCTCATCGCTCAGACTCGAAGAGAGCGCAGTCGAACACAAGACCCGGAATCCCGTCACAAGCGCAAGCGCTTCGATAAAGCCTTTTCCCTCTTGTCATTATCGGACTTGCGGTTCGATTACGCTTAACGCCTCACCAGTTGTCATTATCGGGCTTGACCCGATAATCTATGGGATAGTCAATCCTTATTCTTCTTTAGCCCTTAAGCCCCGATTTATATAAATATAAATATTAATAATGATTTATCTTTACTAATTTATACTTATATTAGAGGACAGGGGGACTCA
>JBAXQZ010000024.1:0-11789 GCA_037131475.1 bacterium
ACAGGGGGACTCATTCCGAAGTCGTCCCCCTATCCTCTAACGACTCCAACCCCCCACACGGGGGAAGAAGTCGCCACTTCTCATAAAAAAATAAACTCACTTCGTTCAGACAGTATTTTTTTAAGATGAAGTGGCACTATTATATAGGCGCAATTCGCTGCTAACTGCTAACCGTAAACTACTTGCTACAAACTGCCAACTGCTATTGAGTCTGTAGGTTTAGGATTTTGTAAATCCAGTCGCCAAAATTGGTGAGGATAGACGTTTTGTTGCCTAAGAAGTAAACGGCAACGATGAGTACGGCTAGGAGGAGGATTGTTAGTAGGATGACGCGGATGTCCTTGCGAACGTGAGTGTATTCGGCGGCGGAATCGATATATTTGTCTGGAGTAATCGCCTTGGCGGAGATGGACATTTCAAGATTTTGGTTGTTGTCGGAGACGGCGGAAGGCCCAGTCTCGGAGATTTTGGTTTTTGCTTTTTTGAACTTCTTGTTTTTTTGCTTTGACATATAATTGCCTTTGCGCCTGATGTGCAGGCTTTTAATTTAAGATTCAATTATAATCTAGCCGATATTTTTGAAATAATCAATTGTTTTAGTTTTGATGTTTTAGTTTTGATACACTATATTTGGTAAATTTTGCTCATATATTGATAATTTAATACGAAAAGCTTGCCTTTTATTCGCTGGATGATGCTATAATGTGATTGGAAATAGTTATCGGGGTTTTATGTCAAAGAAAATAGCAATTGGCGTCGGTGCAGTGATCGGCTCATACATCGGTAGCTACATCGCAAGTCTTTTGGGCGCTGGGATCTTCTCGCCGTGGAATATCGTTGTTGGTGCCATCGGCGCAATTTTGGGGATACTCTTGGCATACAAAATATTCGTGGATTAATATTATAATATTTTTTCAAATAGGAGGTTATATGACTATTGATAGTAATGAGAATGAGCGAGAACCAGAGCTTTCAAACAAAGAGGCGCTAGAGATGTTTATGGGTATGCTGATGGGTGGGATTTTAGACCGTGACGATATGACATACGATGATTGTGCGCCAATCCGAAGTGAGACGAAGGGTGTTGAGTTGTTGGCGGAGGGAGACATTGTCGGTCGAATATTTCTAGATATTTTGTATATTCTTGATGATGCGCATGACGCGAGACCTGAGAGTATCCATGGTGATCCAACTAGTTATTTCGAGTATCTCAAGCAAGCGCAGTGGAATGCCGCAGGCAATGCACTTGTTAATGAACGTTTTGTGCCACTGCGGCAAGATATTGAGGAGCTGATTATCCGCGAACTTGTATATTTTGGTATAGCCACAAACAAAGAGGGCGCAAGGCAGTATGCAATAAATAAAAAATTATTTTTGAGTAATAATAATATGTTTGAATCCAAGAAATCAGAGGTTCGGGAGAACATACCCGAAGATCCACAATCTATGATTGATTATCTGATTGCTGATATTGGTCTAGATATAAATAATCCAGAAATCCGAGAAGCTCTCAACGATGAGGGGCGTGCGGAATCACTAGTGAAGCCAGATGATATTGTCGGACATGATAAACTAAATCTGATATTGATGTTGATGGATGTTTCCAAAAGACGCCCCGAATATAAGGATGAATCAGTGGACGGATATCTAAAAGCACTTGGCGATATCTGGAATTTTGCAAAGCATCATATGTCGGACCTGGAAAACGAACAGATCTTTTATGACGTTCGTAGGGACACCGAGGATTATATGTTGGCCGAAATCGTTCGACTTGACCTCGAGACAGAGGAGGATGCATCCAACTATGCGCTTTACAATAATTATTTAAGTTAAATATCTTCGAAATCATCATTTGCCTAGGTTTTGGTCTTTACTAGCGTTGATTTTTGTGGTAAATTTTTAATGTTAGATTTGCGCCGATGTAGCTCAGCGGTAGAGCAGAGGACTGAAAATCCTTGTGTCGACAGTTCAACTCTGTCCATCGGCACCATCCCGACAAGTTGGGAAAGTAGCTATATTGCAAGATGTAGATTCTTCAAAACTTGAATTTGGTTTTGGTATATTGTCTGGTTGTTTATTTTGGGGCGTTGTGGCGGAGTGGTTACGCAGCGGTCTGCAAAACCGCGTACCCGGGTTCAAGTCCCGGCGACGCCTCCAACCGCTTTTGGCGGTAAGCGTAAATTTACGCAAGATAAATTCAAAGATAGCTTGAAAAATTTTATTTTTTTGCTATAATTTGTTTGTGTTTGGTGCTTTTGATTGAGATATTGCGCCCATGGCGTTTCGCGGGTATCGTATAGCGGCTATTATACGTCCTTGCCAAGGATGAGATACGGGTTCGACTCCCGTTACCCGCTCCATTAAAAAATGATCATCTATTATTGATGGTCATTTTTTAATGGAGCGAATTGATTAAATACAAATTAAAGACGAAAAATACTAAATTTACAAAAAGATAACAATATTTTTTAATTTAAATTATTACATCATCCCCATACCCCATTTGTCATTATCGGACTTTTTATCCCGAGTTAATCGTCGGGAGATTCTATCCCCGATAATAGAACAATCGGGGTAAAAATCTATGGGATAGACAATCCTCATTCGCTCTTTAGCCCATTAGCCCCGATTTATATAAATATAAATATATAGATTAGATTTATCTTTAATATAATTATACTTATATTAGAAGACAGGGGGACTCATTCCGAAGTCGTCCCCCTATCCTCTAATGACTCCAACCCCCCACACGGGGGAAGAAGTCGCCACTTCTCATAAAAAAATAAACTCGTTTCACTCAGACAGTATTTTTTTAAGATGAAGTGGCACTATTATATAGGCGCAATTCACTGCTAACCGCCAACCGCCAACCGCCAACCGCAAACCGCTAACCGCCAACCGCAAACTGCAAACCACTAACTATTCTTGTTTCTTTCCACTCCTTGCCAGGCCATTTCGAAGATTGCTCTTTGGGTATCGGCGACTTCTTTGGACTCGATCAGGATGCCAAAGGCCTCTGGCTTGTAGGTGATGATGATCATTTTGTTGGAGTAAATATTGATCTCGTTTTTGATGGGAAATAAACGATGATCTGCCAATCGGGAGATGCGAAGCTCGTCATCGTTTTTGTCAAGATATTTTTGCAATTCTGATGAATCCTGATAGATGCCTCTGAGTGAGATGCCTTTCTCGGCCCTGCGCTTGACATAATCCCTGACATAATCGTCCAATTCGCTCACCGTATCGGTCGCTACATAGGCTAAAATCTCATCACCAGCAGTAAGTGAGCTTAAAGTGTCTTCGTACAGACTCTTGATGCCAAGTATGCCGTAGTGATACGAGACCTTTGGCTTGAGCGGTTTGGTGTTGGAGATGGAAAGCAGATATGGTAAATCCTGCTCCAGATTTCTCTTTTGGTTTTCGAGAATATAGTTCAATTTCTCAGGTGGGGTCGCGATAAATGTCTTGGTCCCATGGACGAGCACCTCGGAGGCAAAGCCATCGTTGACCAATCGATACAGAATATCATAAACAGTCGAGCGCTTTAGTCCCGTCTTGGTGGCGACTCGATGGGCTGGGGCACTCTCGAGCTGAAGCAGAGCGAGATAGATGTCTTGCTCTTTTTCCTCTAATCCTAATTTTTTGAGTGAGTCTAAATATTTCATATTTTTGTTGTCGGTTTACGCCGACACAATCATCATAATACTATTGATTAAATATGTCAATAGTCATATAATGCAATATCGCTTTTATCTGACAATAGTGCCAGAAGCGAGTACCTTGACAATCAAAGCCGGCGGGCATACGCAAAGGGAGGAAAATCATGGAACCAATTAGTTTTCGAGACTGGGTGCATAAACCCTACAGTGATGGTCATGGACCAACAGTTTGGGCGTATCTAATATTGTTCGTATCACTCATCGTATTTGCTGTATCAGTTGCTTCGTGTTCGCACTTAGAAACAACAGTAGGATTACAAATATTAGTTGTTCGAGTACTACTGGGTCATCTTGGGTGGGGGATAGTTGCTATCTTTGTTGTTGCAATCCGGAATAAGGACGAAAAAGCAGAGCTACAATTGTGGTTCTTGCCGTACACGCTACTATCGTGGGGCATCTACAATGGGATTGTCTATCCCGTCTATCTATTCTTCAAGCGTTTTGGAGATATAGTCTGGATTCTCTTGGTTGGTTGTATTTTGTTGGCAGCACTGGCATGTATTGTCTATGCAATATCGCCACCAGCCTTTCAGTTTATCATGCGGCTGGGGAGATAAATCAACGCCGGCGGGCTAACGCAAAGGAGGGGAATATGAAGACGCTTGCTTTCAAGGAAGTCGTTACGCTAGACAAGTATGAGGATCCCAATTACAAAGAAGACAATAAATTTCAGCTCTGGTTCGGTGTCTTTAATATGGCGCTTGTGTTCGGGCCAGCAATGTCTATTGCCTCGCTGTTAGGGTGTCCAATGCTGTATAATTATCGTCGATTCTTTATGGGCCAATTGGGATATGCGCTGGTTCTTATTGTAGTCATGACGATTATTCGACAGATTAAGGGTGAAGTATGGTCAAAGGACAGGATGGATTGCGTTATCTACCACTGTTTTGTTTTGGGACTATTGCCCTATACTATCGCCATATGGATATTGACCAATATCATCTTGATAGTCGGTCAGTCCATTGCCTGGATATTCGTCAATTTCTGGCGGATATTGCTTTGGATATTCTTGATCGCACTTGGAGTGGCGGGAGTATATCTGCTCGTCCGCGCGATTGTTGGATTCTGAAAATATGGTCTATGTAGCAATAGTTTCTATTGATGAAGGCCAAATCAATGTAATAGGAGGAGAATATGAAGACGCTTGCTTTCAAGAAGATCTTTGAATGTTATGAAGATTGGGACGCGCCCAAATTCTTGTATGACATGATTTGTGTAGTACTAATTGCGATTATCTTCACCGCTTACATAGCAGTTTTTCATGAGGCAGTTTATTGTGAGAACGAAATATGTGTCTCGCCCTGGATATTTAAGATATTAATGGGGCAACTAGGCTATGTTATATTGCTCGTAATATTTTTTGTGATTGTGAGCTATATAAAGCGACAGATATGGTCATTCTCCGAGTTTAATCAGTTCATTAGAAGCTGGTTTACTTGGGGATTATTACCCTATGTTCTTGTCGCATGGTTGTTGACCAATACTATTCTAGTGGTTGGTCAATCCATTGTATGGATATTTGCCAATTTTGGGCGGATATTGTTGGTGGGTTCGATTGTCTTTGGAGGGGCGGGAGTATATCGGCTCGTCCGGGCGATCTTTGGATTTTGAAAATACAATCATGTATTTTCATCTTAGCCCTCATCTGTTTACAGGTGGGGGCTTTTTTTGTTTAAATATTCATCTTACTCATTTATTGTTCGACCCTGTGTTCTGGCAGATGGAGAACTACCTATTCGATACGGACTTCCCTGCCTACCGGCAGGCAGGTCCACCCTCAGGCCACAAGGAGTCGAAGAATAATATAAATAAATTCAAAGTATCAAATCCGAAATAATAAACAAAAGAACTGGTAATATTGGCTCAATTCCTACTCACAATATCGTCGATCGGACGTGTGGTGAGTAGTGGTGGCGTCATATCATTGATCAGTTAAAAGCCAAAAACGTAGAAGTGACCGAGAATTAATCATATTAATCTTATTGAGATGTAAGTAGATTTTGATTCTGTTATTTCTGATATTTTGTCTTACTGATTTAGATTGTGCTACAATATTGGGGTAAATAGGAGGGTGATTTGAGTATTTTGTTGAAGGATAAGAATTGTCGGATAGCTTCTTTGGATATCCATAGTCCGCTGTATTTGCGCAGTTGCGGCGATTCTCATTGTGGTGGAGATATTGGGGAACTTTATCCTTTGATTGAGAGGGCGCAGGGGGCGGGATTTAAGCTAATTCAATTTACACCGATTCAGGACACAGGACTCAATCAATCGCCATACTCTGGCATTAGTATTTTTTCTTATAATCCGATCCATTTGTCAGTCGAGCGATTGCCTCAGAGTGACAGGATCAAGTGGATAAAAGATGAATATTTGAAGAGAAATGCTTGTCAGCGTGATCATATTGATTATGGTTCCTTGTACAATTACAAGATTGAAGTCTTGGCGGCATTGTTTGATGATACTGATGGAGTGATCAATTTTGATGATATTGAGCGCAATGTGCTTGCATATGCGCTTTTTGTGGTTTTGCGAGAACAATTTCGCCTGAGCTGGGATCAGTGGCCAAAGGAATTTCGGCAGGGGAATGTGACGCAAATTCTTGTTAATCACCCGGAATTGCATCGAGCAGTCTCCTTCGTGTTATTTTCTCAAGCTACTCTTGAGCGACAGTGGCAGGAGGCAGCTGATTTTGCCGATCAGCACAATATCGAATTTGTATTTGATAAGCCTATTTATCCCGAAGCGGATAGCGCAGAAGTTTGGTCCAATCAATCATTGTTTTATCTTGAGCCTGATGGCTCGCCAAAGTTTGTGTCGGGTTGTAACCATCCAGGTGATCCTTTTGGCCCGCAACAGTGGGGTCATGCGGTTTATCGATTTATGGAAAAGCCAGATAAAGTGATCCAATATTTCGTCGAAAGCATACGACACTTGAGCAAAATTTCAAAGGTAATTCGTCTCGATCATACTTTGGCATTGATTTGGAAATATTACATTATTGATCCTGCGACCGGGCTTGGCAAGCATCATCGAGCGATGGGGCGAAAATTATTTGTTGCATTAAAAAAGAGCTTTCCTGATGTGTTTTTCATCGCCGAAGATGTCGGCTATATTAGTGAAAGTGAGGTAGATGCGCCGCTTCGTCGTCTTGGCATACCCGGTATGCGATGCCTGCAATGGTTGGATATTAAAAAATATCATCAGGTTGCTAGATACCCAAAGCTTTGTTTGGCGATGACCTCCAATCATGATCTGCCTAGCTTTCCAGCTTGGTGGAGTGGGCTTTCGGAGTCGGCAAAGAAGGGCTATTTTGGTCAGATCAGGGGGCATGGTCAGTCTGCGGGGGAGGTGATACGGCTAGTTTTTGATTCACCTGCGCGGATAGCCTCTATCACATTGCGTGATATTATCGGAGATAATCGACCATACAATATGCCAGGCCAAATCGATCCATCATTCTGGCTGTTACAAAGCCCTGTCTCGACGGAGCAAATAGATTTTACAGCAATCAGTGAGATAATAGCCGAATCGGGTAGGAAATGAGGCAGTTCTCGGTTGGTGATTGGCAGTTGGTAGTTAGCGGTCAGCAAGGAACAATTTAAGATTTAAAAAATGAGGGATGTCATTCCGGGCTGTAGGCTTGAGACCCAGAATGACATCACAAGCGTGAGCGCCTCGACAATGCTAATCTTTAAAAATTAGCCGCCAGATCCTGAAATTAATTCAGGATGACGAACAAAAGAGGATTGACTATCCCATAGATTATCGGATCAAGTCCGATAATGACAAAAATGCGTAGAAATGAAAAACATGGAGTGTCATCCTCGGACTTGATCCGAGGATCCATCATTATGAATAGCTATCACTTTATTATTTTGGATTTAATCTTCTGTATATTCATTTCGTAAATTTAGTATTTTTCGTATTTCGTATTAATGTGTATTTCGTATTTATGTGTTTTAGCCTTGGACTTGAAATGATTGTGCAATTGTAGTAGTCTATATCTTGGAGTATTGCTTGGTCGTCAAGATTAAATTTAAAAAGCCAAGTAGTTTATATATGTCAGACATTTTTAAAATTATTCAAATTATCTTGTCGGTTGTTTTGGTCATTTTCATCTTGATGCAACAAGGTGGAGGCGGATTGGGCATGGCATTTGGCGGTGAAGGCAATGTATATCGATCTCGACGAGGCATAGAAAAAATACTTTTCACAGCAACAATTATCGTAGCAGTCTTGCTTTGCGTCACTGCTCTCGCCACCGTCTTTTTTGCATAATTATGAAACCTTTTATTAAAAAATTGTTTCAGTCTATCCTTGTGTTTATCAATCAATCCAAAAAGAGCTTGGATTTGTTTCGACGTAATCTGAAAAAAAGTTTTCTACTGATGAAACCAGTTGAGAGAATCGGCGCAATTGTATTGATTGGCGCCGCACTTATCTTATTTTTCATCCGAATGTACTTTTATTATATTGATCATACGAAGCTGGTGCCTGCCGTAGGTGGGCAAATGATAGATGCGATTTATGGTGATGTGAAATATATTAATCCAATATTGGTCCAAAGCGATGCGGAGAAGTCTGTAAGCAAATTGGTTTTTTCTGGCCTAGTTAAATTTGATGGTGACAATGTAATCCCTGATTTGGCTGAAAAATGGGATATTTCGCCCGATGGCAAGAAATACACTTTTTATTTACGCAAAAACGCAACTTTTCATGATGACGAGCCAGTAACGGCTCGTGATATTGCCTTTACGATTGATTCAATCAAGGCTCCAGAACTCAAAAGCCCATTGTTGCCTTCATGGGCCGATGTGACGGCTACGGTCGTCGATGATTACACGATTACTTTTGATTTACCGAAATCATATGGCCCCTTTATCTACAATTGTTCTTTTGGCGTATTGCCATCGCACTTGCCAAGTGATGAATTCTCCAAAAAATTTATTGGCTCTGGTCCTTACAAATATGTCAAGGCAAACAAGAAAGGCTCGCAAATTCAGAGCGTCGAATTGAAGCGTTTTGCAAACTTTTATTTAACCCCTAGTATCATAGATAAGATTAAATTGGCTTTTTATAGCGATCAAGATCAGGCCAAGAAAGCATTTGATAATAAAAAAGCAGACCTATTATCAGGCATCGATACCAAAACGGCCAAAAATCTATCATTTCGTACTTCGAAAAGATTGGAGTTAATCTTAAATATTACTGATACCCAGCTCAAAGACAAGGATTTTCGACAGAAATTATTGACCGGTCAGAAGTTCGCGGACAAAGTGACTTTGCGGCTTGTTTCGCCCGACACACAGTATCAGCGCGATCAGGCTGAGGCTTTGAAGCGTAAATATGCTGATCAAAATATAGAGTTGACCTTGGATTTTTATAATAGTCTGAAAATGCAGGACATATTGGCGGCGCGCAATTATCAACTTTTGCTGTATGGCTTTGATTTTGGCTATGATCGGGACCCCTATATCTATTGGCACACGACTCAGATTAATAAATTAAATTTTTCAGGTTGGTCTGACAAGAAGACGGATATATTGCTCGAGGACGCGAGATTGATCACAGATCTAACCGCGCGAAATCAAAAGTATGACGAATTCTTTGCAATAATCAATAATGAATATTTGTACCAAGATTTTGAGCCAGTTCAATACAATTTTTCTATAAATGATAAGATTAAAAATGTTTCTGCAATTACTGGCAATGAATCAAATTCAAGATACAATGATGTTGCAGATTGGTTTATTAATGAGAAGCGAGTAGGGAAGGGAAAATAGGTTAGTTTTAAGTTTGCCTCGGTGGTGAAATTGGTATACACGCAGCGTTCAGGTCGCTGTAGTCGCAAGGCTGTGGAGGTTCAAGTCCTCTCCGAGGCACCAAAAAAATCAGACAAAATTTGTCTGATTTTTTTGTGTAAATTGGCGAGGACTTATGTGCAATAATAAATTGCTTATTTCACAAAAATATGTATAATATAGCAATTGGACGCAACACGCGTCAGGTATCACTATGCCATGAAGGCACTTGGGCTCACTAGGAGCAATGTTTTCGGTAAAGGAGTGGCAAGTGAACGAAATAGAACAGTCAAATTTGCAATCAAATGAAAAGATTTTGGGGATTGAATTGAAACATCCCGTAAATCATCCTTATTTACGTGCTCAAGGATTCCCAAATCTATCTCGATGGCCTGCTAATGTCGTCGAGACTGTTAGAGCGATTGTCGAAGAAAAACCGAATCAAAAAATCGAGGTAGGCAAATGCCCCAATCTTAAGCTTTTGCAGGATATTTCGATGGAATTTTTCGGCATAAATCCAACTATGATGTGTCTCAACGCGGGTAGTTTTTGCGGGACAGATGACTATCTTCGTCCCCTGAAGTCGCAACCAGTGGGGAGAAGTTGTTATTGCGTTCGACTTTTCATGGCACTGGAAGAAGTCGAGACGTTTGGTAGTGACGTATCGGACCAATCTGATCCTAAAAATGATGCAAAAAAAGTTCGGTATGCGCGCAAAAAAATTGCAGACACAATTTTGGGGGTAAAGAAAGATCAGCCTCCACTGCCAAAGAAATGTGAGATCTGTCCCGCTTTCAAGCGGGGATATCGTCGTTAGACCGGATCCCGACTGCACACTGTGCAGTCGGGATTTAACTTTAGTTATGATTTTTTGATATTTAACATTTTGGCTAGTTTCAAAATGTTTTTTTAGTGATAGAATATGATTATGAAAATATTATTGTGTACCGAATCATTCTCGCCCAACATCTCAGGGGTAGCGACTGCAACCAAGAATTTGGCGCAAAATTTGATCAAATTTGGGCATGAAGCAATCGTTCTCACGCCCGGTAATGTGCGTCGTATTCACAGAGACAGTCACTTCAAGGAGTATGAAGTTTCGCGTATTCCTTCCATTATCAATCCTTTCCGTAAAGGCTTCCGGGTCACGTTTACGTCCAAAAAATCAATTAAGAAGATTTTGATGAAGCTAAAGCCAGATCTCGTCCATCTGCAAGATCCTGCTTCTATCGGTATTCTGGTGCGAGATGCTGCTCATGAACTGAATATTCCAGTAGTTATCACCAATCATTTTTCCTTGGAATATGCGCTTTCTTATGTGAAGGGTATGACACCGATTGTTCCATTGCTCAAGAAGGGTTTAATCGATTATTTGGTACGTTTTTATAATCGTTGTGATCAGATCGTCACGCCGACCGAAACTTTTGCGAGGCAAGTCCGTGAATGGGGGGTCAAAACACCGGTCAGGGCAGTCTCCAATGGTATTGATGTTGAGAAATTTTTGGTCCATTTTGATGAGACTGAGTTGGCAGATTTTCGAGCTAGACATCAATTGCCCAATAAGCCAATCGTGCTCTACCTTGGGCGAGTCGACAAGGACAAAAGTATTGATGTCATCGTTCGTGCGATTCCAAATGTTGTCAATCAAGTTGATGCGCATTTTGTCATTGCGGGTAATGGTGGTGAGATGGACAATTTGAAGAAGCTAGCGATGGAGCTTGGTGTCTCTGAAAGGATTTCATTTTTGGGCTTTTTGGATCAACAAAATGGTGATTTTATCAAAATGTACAAGAGTGCGACGGTCTTCGCGATCCCTTCAACGATTGAAACTCAGAGTATTGTGACACTTGAAGCACTCTCTTCGCGTGTACCGGTCGTTGCCGCTGATGCCGGAGCATTACCGGAGCTGGTAATTGATGGGAAAGACGGTTATTTGATTCGACCCGGAGATAGTGTGGCGCTGGCTAAATATTTGGTAGAGATTATCCGAGATAAAAAAAAGCAAGTCGAGATGGGGGATTATGGTCTCACAATCGCGATGCATCATCAGATGGAAACGGCTTTTGGGGAGATGGCGAAGCTGTATCAAGAGGTAATTGAGAGAAAACGAATAGTGAGTTAATACTGAATGTAAATAAATTTCAATTTAAATTCCTCTTTTTTTGTCTGTCATTCTCGAGACCAGTGGTACAATTTCACTCACACTCCACATTCTGTCATTATCGGACTTGATCCGATAATCTATGGGATAGACAATCCTTTTTTG
>JBAXQZ010000025.1:0-10989 GCA_037131475.1 bacterium
GTCTCAAGTGGCAGCCAGGAATGACAAAATGATTATCTGTACAATTATCTGTTATTTTATCTGAGAGATCTGAATTCAGTATGTCATTCATTTTCGTAAATTTAGTATTTTTCGTATTTCGTATTAATTTTGATAATTGATAATTGTATTCTACCTTGTATCTATTTCCCCATCTCACGCAGTAGTTTGACTCGTTCTGCGATTGGTGGATGCGTTGAAAACAATTTTGAGAAAAATGGTTGCTTTGATTCATCCTCTCCACTAGATAATGGATTGGTGATATATAGATGAGCAGTCGCAGAGCTAACATGTTCTAAAGGTGCACTATAGCTAGAGATTTTTTCCAGCGCTGAAGCCAATCCTTCAGGATACCTGGTCAGCAATGCCCCGTCAGCATCGGCTAGAAACTCTCTTTTGCGAGAGATGGCCAATTGCACCAACATGGCGATAATCGGCGCTAAGATGGCCGCTATGATTGAAACAATCAGTAGTATTGCGCCAAGTTGCCCCCCATTATCATCTCTATCGCGTCGGCCAAACCCAAATATACGAGAGCGCAAGAATATATCCGAGACAATAGCAATAATACTCACTAGTACTGCCGTGATAGTCATTAGCCGTATATCAAAATTACCAACATGAGAAAGCTCGTGAGCAATCACCCCCTGAAGTTCGTTTTTGTTCAATATTTGCATCGCGCCAGAAGTGATAGCAATAGAAGCGTGCTTTGGGTCTCGGCCAGTCGCAAAAGCATTGGGCGCCGGCTCATCTATAATATAGACTCGAGGCATAGGTAGACCAGCAGTAATTGTCAGATTTTCAACAATATTCCAAAGCTCAGGACTATCGACTTTCTGAATTTCTCGCGCGCCAGAAGTTGAAAGAACAATTTTATCGCCAGCATAAAACCCCACTAGGGCTTGAGTCACTGCCAATACGACAGCTATTATCAATATTGCCGGGGAATTATAAACGGATGAAAAGAGCCATCCCAGACCAATCACGATCAAAACGAAAAAGAACAATAGCATGCTGCTTCGTCGTTTATTTGTATCAACTTGTGTCCAAAGAGTCATATTTTTAACTACGCAGCCAGCTTACCGATTAATGGAAGAGCGTTTCGTCGGCCAAGGCTGGCACTTACGATGCCAATAATCGTCAAAACAATCGACAAAAGTAAAAGCAAAGCAGGCAAGAGAGCGATATAAAAACTTATCACAGTCAACGCCTCAAGGCACAACAATAGAAATCCCTGGCGAACATGAAACGCGATATAGGTATTTTTTCGCATAAATAATGCCGGAATAATGATTAAAATCAAAAGATACGAAAATGCGGCCAAGATTCGACGCAAGACCTCGTTGCTCAAATTGATTTTTTTACAAAACTTCAAAATACTGTTGGAATTTTTCTTCATATACCTTTCCTAATTATTAAAATTTACTTTGACTGGCTCTTTCTCAACTGCATTCTCAAGCTCGAAAAGATCACGCTTCTTAAAGCCAAGCATCGAAGCAAAAATATTCGTTGGGAACGTAAGTACAGCGATATTTAAGTCTCTTACATTTCCATTGTAAAATCTTCGAGAGGCTTGAATTTTGTCCTCAGTATCAGTTAATTCGGCTTGAAGTGCGGCAAAATTCTGATTGGCCTTGAGATCTGGATAGGCTTCGGCAACAGCGAAGATTGACTTGAGCGCCCCTTCGAGTTGATTCTCAGCCTTGGCTTTATCTGTGACACCTTGAGCACCTAGTGCCTCAGCGCGCGCCTTGGTAACATTTTCGAAAACGCCAGATTCATGCTTGGCATAGCCCTTGACCGTTTCGATTAAATTTGGGATCAGATCATAACGTCTTTTCAATTGAACATCAATATCGCTCCACGCCTCATCTGTTCGAACATTCAAAGAAACCAATCGGTTGTACATACCTACCAAGAACAAGATCAGCACTACAATGATTGCAATTATTATCCAAGTAATCATAATACTCCTTTATTTATTAAACAAATTTAAAACTAATATCAATAAAACCCATATCCATTTTGCGTCTCGGTACTGCTGCTCGAAGTGTTTGAATTTGTCTGCAAGACCTCATCATTATTGTAGACAAAGTACAGATAAACCCCATTACTTTTTTGCGCTTGTGGATCGCTCGTGTTTTCCAATCTCGCCGAAATGGAGAATGACTTCCCATCAGTCGATTTGTAAGCATAATACCAACCAGCGTCATTCTTGGGGTCGAGCGGCATTGATGAGAGGTAATTTGGCACAAGCGCTGACGACACTACATTACCTTGAATATATAACTTTGTCAGCTCATTCGCAATAGGATAACTGCCTTTGGCTAATTTGTATTTTTCCAGTGAAGATTTGATCGTGACCAAATCACTTTTTCTGGTCTTGTCATTCGCGTCTGGTGTCGCGGAATTAGAATAGACCGAATTTGATAATAAGTAAAGTCTATTCCCGTCCACAGTCGTCAATTGAGCATCATTGGGATCTTCCAACTTCGCGGATAAGGTAAAGCTCTTGCCATCTGTTGATTTATACCCATAATACCAGCCTTCGGCGGCCCTTGGATCATACAACATTGTACCCAAATATTTCGAGACCAAAGCATTTGTGACCACATTGCCCGATGCACCTAGATTGATAAAGCTAGTTGAGACTGGATATTTACTGTTTGCCGCAGCGTAGCTGTCCAGTGCCGTACGCAATTTGACCAAATCTGTTTTTCGTTGTTGATCATTTGTCATCTTGATTGTGGGAGCAGTATTACTATTATCATCTGGATCAGTTGAAATAGAATTTGTGTTTGTATTTTGGACTGGTTCACTCGTAGTTTTCGTCATAACAACAACCTGATTGGCGTCTGGCGTAGTGAAATTATTTGGCATATCATATTCATAAAAATCCAAAGTTAAGCCAATCGTAGACACATTGCTAGCATCACCATTGATTGTCAGAATAGTTCTACGAATTAATTTATCCTTCACCCCAATCCAGACAAAGCCTGAAACATTGTCAACCTTGGCCGTAATACCCCAATTTGATAAAAAACTATCCAAATTAGTAATATTGAGAGAGTATTTATAGCAACGTACACCACCAACAATTTCATTGGAAAGTCGCTTGCCCTGTATCGATAAATTTTTGGCTGAATTTGTAAAAACTTGCTGCGCACTACCACTCACGAGCGCATCAGGAGAATACTCAAGCCAATTATCTGCAGTTTCGGCTTGATCAAATTTGATATCATTACTGTTGACAGAAACTTTTCCACTCGCACTTTTCACTGTTACATCTGTCGTGCCATTAACTTTTTTGATTTTAAAAATTGACTCAGCGCCCCCCGTGGCAAACGCACCACTGATATCGGCATATATCTCTCTTTTGGACTGATCATTTTGATAGCTCGGATATTGCGATTGTTCCTCTGCAGAATTCGTATTTGGATTGACATTTGAATTTTGGTTGGTCGGAGCACTAATCTGATCAGTGTCTATAGCTTGATTGGTGTTGCCCTGATCTTCGTCAACAATATCAAGGGTCGTAGTCGAACCATCCAATACTGTATCCGATGACTGATCGACGGAAGCTAGCTTGGCCATGGTCAATGTACTATTATTTAACTGAATATCGGCCAGAGCTGGACGTACCCCAGCCAAGGAAAAAATCGGCGCAATAAATTTGGACTCGGTTTTGGCGTTTGCGGCTATAGAGATGCTTCCACGAATTTTAAAATCTGGATGCTTAACCGACTGATTGAGGGATACCCCTAGAGAACTTTTGGTGTCACTTGACAGCCCACCCCAAAGCTTCTCCAATCGAATTGCTCCGTAAATTTTTTCAGCACCTATGGACAATTCACCAATTTCTGTAAAAACAATAATCAAAATTGCAAAACACAATATACTAAGAATTATAGATAATTGTTGCTTGTAGGCCACGAGCTTCATAAATGGATTCGGTCGAGATGGTTGAGCACCAGACGCATCCAAAATTCGACTACGAGCAAAAGACTTGGGTGCAGTATTGTTGGCAATAATTTTGTTGTCATTCATCTCAACCCCTTGAGATTGATCGACGTTGGCTGATTTTGGAACGGCGACGAATCTAATATCCCCTTTCGGCGAAGTATTTGGAATATTCTGTTGGCTAATTTGGCCAACGTTCATTGCCGGATTCGATTGCTCCAAACTTTGAGCCCGAATAGGTGGTAACGGTACGGGATTCGGAACTGATGTTGGCAATGCTGGCGGAGCGGCTTGAACAGGAGGTGGCGAAACATACTGTTCAGCTGGTACCTGATTCACAATTTGATCTTGAGTGTTTGCGGGCACATTAAAAGATGTCTCCGGCGCAACGGTCTGAGTATTGTCATACAATGTCCCCACAATTTGTGGTGATTGGACTTGCGAATCATCATCGGGCAAACTATCACTCCAAGGGCTGAGTGAATCAACCGACCCAGATTTGGCGGTCAGGTCGCTCGAAGTATTTGCATTCGTCAATCCCGTGTCATCTGCATCTGCCACTAACTTCCCTCCTTAAAAAAACAAAGTTCATACGATAATTTTACCCCGAAACAAAAGTAAAGACAACAGGAAAAATAAATTTACAATTAACCATCATATCTGACATTTTATTGCACGTATTATTATTATATATAAGGTCATCTCGACCCATTGGGTGGGGCTTCCCAAGGCGAGAGATCTACTGCTTATTTTATTATTAGATTAATTAGGCTCGATTTGTTTATTAATAAGCGGGAGATATCTCGTCCTTCGACTCAAGCCACAGCTCAGGATGTCGATATGACAACTATATATTAATATTTATTAATTTATTTTATTGACGATGTGTGTAGGTTGGTTAGAATAACATTAAGCTTACTACTCAAGAAATAAGTAACAATAACTTTTCTTAACCCAGGACCATATATTGCGTATGATCCCTTATTTTCCGTTGGTGAAAAATTCAAAAGCTCGGGCGAGTACATTATCATTTGTGATGTCAGTATTGGCAACAACTGCTATATCAGGCTCAATGCCTAGCTCATTGATCTGACGACCATTTGGCGTTGACCATTTGGCAACTGTTATTTTTGCAGCTGAGCCATCAGTTAATTCGATCAACTCTTGGACACTCCCCTTGCCAAAAGTTTTCTCACCGATTAACGTCCCAGCCTTTCGATCCTGCAATGCTCCTGAGAAAATTTCTGAAGCCGAAGCTGAACCCTGATTTACCAGTATGACTGTTTTAAAATTCTTCAACCTTGCCGGCTTCGTCACCTTGTATTGTTTAACTTGCTTATCCTTCCCCTGCTCTTGGACAACAACTCCACCATCAAGGAAATAGCTTGATAAATTTATTGCTGTTTCTAGATAGCCACCTGGATCGTTGCGCAGATCGACGATGATACCATCAGGATTCGCTTTGACCGCCTCGTCAACAAATTGTCCAAACAATTGGTCAGTGTCATCACCAAATTGACTCACTTTCACATACATCAACTTTTTACCTGACTCGGTATAATCTTTCCACTCTACGCTCTTGACCACGACGGCATCACGGACAACTTCAATATTTATCGGCGCATCTACGCCTGCACGCACAATCTCCAACTTTACTTTCGTGTCCTTCTCACCACGGATGAGATTAATCGCTTCATTAAACGATACTTCGCTAGTTTTCTTGTCATCAATCTTGGCGATAATGTCGCCAGCCTTGATGCCGGCTTTTTCAGCTGGACTTCCAGATAAGGGGGCTACTACTGTCGGCAAACCATTTTTCGAGACTATTTCGACGCCAATGCCACTAAATTCACCCTGGATATCCTCTTTGAAGCGCTTGTTGTCTTCGGGCGTAAAAAATGTCGTATAAGGGTCACCCAAAGATGACATTAGGCCCGAGATGGAGCCGTAAATCATTTTTTGTGGATCAAGATCATAAACCGATTTGTCTTTTAGCTTATTCCATGCCTCCCAATACAATGAAAAGTCGATATCTGATGGGCTTCCGACGGTGGTATTAATTACTTTCTTGTCACCAATAGAGAGGTCAGCCCCCTTCTTGCCCAAACTGTATCCATACCAAAAAACTGAGAGCCCAAGACCAAAAATTAAAATAAATGTGACAATTATTCGCCACAACCCCAATTTAGTATTTTTTTGCATAATCACACTTTACCGACTAATTAATAATATGTTAATCAATAGTTTACTATATAAATGAAACAAATATAACCACTAATATGAACGAATAATCTTCATTGATTTGACCTGAGAGATATTGTAACTTGCACTTTGCCAATATGGATCATGAATCTGATACGAGCCACCACTTTTTCCAGTAATTACGATGAAATGATTGGAGCCGTCACCATTGAACGCCGTGCCGTGACCAGTATAGACACTCACGATCACTGGACGATTGTTGGCAAGCTCATTATTGACCGTATCCCAATTGACACGACCCTGTTGCGCGATAGTAATGCCAGCATTACTATCAAACCCATAAAAATTTCCATCATAACCAAAATTTGAAACATCCACCATTTGAGCTGGACTAATACCATTTCCATAATAAGTCGAGACCATCGCAAGCGAGGTAATATAGCAACCATATTCACCAATTTTTAGATATGAGGGAGATAAATTTTTATCACTCCATCTGGCATCGCGCTGACTATAATACCATGCTCCGTCAATCGAAGATTTCAAATCAGAGCCAACTGGCGTCCCTGAAGCATTATAAATCGTCGCCAGGATGGTACGAATACGATTGGCCTCAGCTTGATATTTTTCGGCTTGGGCCTTCAAATCAACTATTGCCGTCTTTGTATTGCTGAGTAAATTGTTCTTCTGATTTTTTGTATTTTGTAAATTCGCTTGTCGTGTCGTTTGATCATTTTTGAGCCCCGTCAATGTTTCCATCTGGGCTTCTTGATCCTGTTTTTGTTTCGCCAAATCTGCTTTGACAATCTGAATCTTTTCACAAGCAAGCTCAATCTGACGACGTGTCGAGTCAAAATATTGTTGTTTTGTGGCAATTTCCGATAAATTGTTCGCTCCAATCATCGCCTCGAGCAATCCACCCTGATCCTCAATATACCAAGAAGCGATTACATCGCCATTCTTTTCTTGCTGTTGCGCCAAATCGTATTCTGCATCTTTAATTTTCTGTGCCAGATTATCAATATTATTTTGCGTATCAGCAATCTTGCCTTCAGTAGTACTGATCGAATTTGAAATTTGAGTAATTTGCTTGTTGTATTCGTAAATTTGATCATTGTATATTTGAGCTTCAGCTTTTTTCTGATTTGCTTCGGCTAATTTCTGTTGTGCTTGTTTTTCATAATAAGCTGCATCGCTAGCAGTGAGCGCAAAAACATTTTTGGCAGGCATTAAAGTCATGCCTATCAAAATGACAATTGTAATTGCTTTGGCCAAATAATTTGTTATTATCTTTTTCATAATTATTTCAAATACTTTCTAGTGGCCAAAATGGTACAAGAAATTCCCAAGAAGAGACCGACTATTACTTCAAGGCCTATTATAATCCAATAATTAATCCCTGAAAAGATGAGGTCAGCACTAGCTCCGCCAAGATAATTAACAACGGCGGGAAATGAAAATTTTATCACCGCAAGAGAGATAATTGAGGCCAAAATTGCACCCAACAAACCATAGCCTGCGCCTTCAATAAAGAACGGTCCCTGGACATACCAGTCAGAAGCACCGACAAGTCTCATGATTTCTATCTCTTCTCTGCGAGAATTGATTGCTAGACTAATTGCATTAAAAATAATTAATACTGAGATAATGACGAATATTGCCGAAGCGGTCCAACCGACATTTTCCGCAAAATTAGTAATCTTGACAAGTCGATCAATTATTATCTTGCTATTTGTATAGCTAACCTCCAGTATTAGTGGCTTATAATCAGCTGCAGAGAGAAAGACATTGATATTCTCAAGATCCTCAGGCCGTTCCGTCTTTACATCCAAGCTACGTGGTAAAGGATTATTGGTCTCACTGATTGCATCACGAATCTTGATATTGTCTCGATGATTTTCACGCCAAATTTCCAACGCACGCTCCTTTGACTTGTATTCTACACTTTTGATGTCGCTTCGCGATAAAAGAATATTCTGTAATGCAAAAATTTGATCTTTTGAGGTTGAATCATTGAAGTAAACCGACATATCCACCTTTGATCGCAAGGACTCAGTCGTCTTGTTGGTGATTAAGAGAATACTTACAAAGAAAGAGATTATAAAAAGCGTCAAAACCATCATCAAGGTCGCTGCGAGCGAAAGCCAACGATTACGCCAAAACGAGACCATTGACGTTCTGAATATTCGATTAAGCGATCTAAATGTCATAATTCCCTCGATTTTGATATTTTATAGCACATATTTCCCCTTTTGCTGATCAGAGACAATGCTTCCTTCACGAAGTGATATTACTCGACGTTCGAGAGTATCCACTACCTCTTTATCATGGGTCGCCAATATGACAATAGTGCCCTGCTTGTTGATCTTGAAAAGTAATTCGATGATCTCCCAGGTTGAAACAGGATCAAGATTACCTGTCGGCTCATCCGCAATCAGCAATTTTGGATTGTGAACAAGGGATCTAGCGATTGAGACTCGTTGTTTCTCGCCACCTGAAAGCTCCTCAGATAGAGCATTAATCCGGCTCGTGAGACCAACAATCTCGATAATATTTGGCACTTTCTCGCGTATCTCCTCATTTGTTGCATCAGCCACTTCGAGCGCAAAAGATACATTCTCAAAAACAGTTTTACGAGGCAAAAGTTTAAAATCTTGAAATATCACGCCCACTTTACGATGATAAAATGGAATTTCTGATTTTCTTAATTTGGTAATATCCCTTCCAGCAACATAAATCTCGCCGCTTGTCGGAGCCTCAGCTGCGGTCAAAAGCTTAATCAACGTCGACTTGCCTGCGCCCGATGGACCGACCAAAGAAATAAATTCGCCAATACCAATCTTAAAGGAGACGTCTTTGAGCGCTTTGACATTTGCAGCGTAAAACTTGGAAACATTTTTGAACTCAATAACAGTATTATTGGCCGCGTTGGTCTCTGCAGTAATGTTTACTGTTTTATCGCGAACTGCCTCTTTCAATTTTAAATTCAAATCATGTGCCATTTATTTTTTCTTTAATTTGATAAAGTTATGATTAATATAATTTTACCCCATCGCGATAGTTAAATCCATCCCCATCATATCTTCTGGTTGCGCCAATCCCAGTCTTGCCAAGACCGAGGGAGCCACATCGGCCAATACTCCAATCGGTGTACCCGAAGCGAATAAAAAATAATCTTCTTTTGTTAATGTGGAAGATTGGAACTCAAAAGGTTTCTTCGCAAAATTCAAATAAACAAAAGGTACGGGATTTGCGGTGTGATTACCATCGGGCTTCCCCGTTGATTCATCAATCATCGACTCGCAATTTCCATGATCGCCCACCAAGATCACATCGTAACCAGTGGCATTTGCACTCTGAAAAACTTTGAGCAAAGCTGTATCGACTGCTTCACAAGCCTTAATTGTAGCGGGCAAAAATCCTGTGTGACCAACTGCGTCACCATTTGCAAAATTCGTTACGATCAAATCAAAACCAGCACTCATTCCAGAAATTATTGTTGTTGCCACTTCATCGGCCGACATAGCCGGCGCAAGATCATATGTATTGACCTGTTTCCCGGGGACTCGGAAATCTCTTTCGCCCAAAAATGGCTGCTCTCTTTTGGCATTTAAATAATATGTTATGTATGGATATTTATCCGTTTCTGCGACGTGTAGCTGAGACAAATTGTTCGCAGCAACTATTTCAGCCAGAGAATTTGCCAAATTTACCGGTGGGAACAAGGTCGCAGCGACCTGATCGTCTCGATATTGCATCATCGTGCAAATAAAAAGATTTTTGGGCACTCTTTCAATATTATTGGGAGCAAGAAACATATCCGAAATTTGCCTCATACGGTCGCTTCGGAAATTAAAAAATATAACCGAGTCATTATCTTGGATTGTTGCGCCCGCACCAATTACAGCCGGCTCAATTGTCTCGTCGCTTCTATCATACTGATAATCACTGAGAATTGCCTGATTTGCAGTCGAGTAATTCTGGCCAATATTATTGACAAATAGATCAAAAGCACGATTGGTGCGCTCAAAGTTACCGTCTCGATCCATTGCAAAAAACCTGCCGGTAATTGTTGCAATTCGTCCGATTCGATATTTTGCAAAAGCCTGTTCTAATATATTAACAAATCTCTCCGCCTGTTTTGGGTCAGTATCCACACCATCAGTGATCACATGAACGCAAACATTTTGGATATGCTTCTCACTCGCAGATTTAATCAATGCCAGTAAATGATCTATATGAGAATGAACCCCGCCATCGGAGACCATCCCTATGAGATGCAGGACCGAATTATTTTTTTGCACGTTGTCCAAGGCTTGCATCAACGCTGGATTACTAAAAAATTCATTGCTATTGATGCTTCGGGCGATTCTTGGCAAATCCTCCCAAACAACTCGGCCTGTGCCAATATTTAAATGCCCAGTCTCGGAATTTCCGACTTCACCAAGGCTTAGCCCAACCTCAAGACCAGAAGCGGCCAAAGAGGTCTTGGGATATGTATTGTATACATAGTCGAGTGTTGGCGTGTTGGCCAAAAAGGGAGCATTGCCAAAATCAAGCGGAGACAATCCCCAACCGTCGAGAATAATCAATAAGACTTTATTACTATCCAAAATTGCCCTCACTTTTTATAATCATTCCTCAACATTATATCACGACTTGCCAAATGCAATAAAGAGCAAATTGTGAATTGGGAATAGTGAATTGGGAATGGTGAATGATGAATTATGAATGGAGCTATCTAATAGTGCTACTTCATCTTAAAAAAATACTGTCTGACCGTAGGGAGTTTATTTTTTTATGAGAAGT
>JBAXQZ010000026.1:0-10562 GCA_037131475.1 bacterium
TGGTCATTGAAAATTAAATAATTAATTGAAAATTGATAATTGATACTTGAAAATTTACTATGTAATCCAATAAAAAAATGCCACGAGAAAAAGTTAAAACTGAAAATTTCCAGAAGAAGGGTCGTGTGACGATTCCTGCAGGGGTTAGAATGCCACCACAAAATGTGGATGCCGAGAGAAGTGTCCTCGGTTCTATTTTGTTGGACAAAGAGGCAATTATCAAAGTGGCCGATATTTTGAATTCAGAAGATTTTTATGAGGATCGCAACGGTATGATCTATGCGGCGATGGTCAAACTTTTTGAAAAAAGAAAACCAATTGATATCGTCACGTTGTCAGAATCACTCGAAATTATTGATCAGATCAAAATAATCGGTGGATCGAGCTATTTGGCTGAATTGGTCAACAGTACGCCATCAGCGGCGAATATTGTTTATTATGCACAGATCACTCGGGACAAAGCCGTCTTGCGTCGATTGATTGTGGCAGCTGATGATATTACTCAATTGGGATATGAAGAGGATCGTGATATCTCCGAAACTTTGGATGAAGCCGAGCAATCACTTTTTGCCGTATCGCAAGGTTCGCAGAAGAACAAATTTGTGCCAATCAGCGAAGTGCTCAACGAAGCCTTTGACCGCATCGATGCGATTCATCGGGACAAGGACAAGGGGGCATTGCGTGGAGTGCCGAGTGGTTTTCGTGATTTTGATACACATACAGCTGGCTTTCAAAAGTCTGATTTGATTATTCTCGCGGCTCGTCCTTCCATGGGTAAAACTTCCTTTGCCTTGAATCTAGCTGAGAATGCAGCGATTGATCACAAGGTTCCTGTTGCTGTTTTTTCTTTGGAAATGAGTAAGGAGCAGCTGATCGAGAGATTGCTTTCATCTCAAGCTGGCGTTGATTCGTGGAAATTGCGAACGGGTAATCTCAATGATGATGATTTTTCCAAGATTGGCTATGCTCTCGGTGTACTCAATGATGCGCCAATTTTTATCGATGATTCAGCTGGTTGTAATGTGATGGATATTCGGACCAAAGCGCGTCGTTTGCAGATGGAAAATGGTCTGGGTCTAATTATCATCGATTATTTACAATTATTATCCGGTCGCTCGCGTGGCGGCGAAAGTAATCGCGTCCAGGAAATCTCGGAAATTTCCCGTGGTCTCAAACAGTTGGCTCGTGAGTTGAATGTGCCAATCATTGCTCTTTCTCAGCTCTCTCGTGCGGTGGAGCATCGCGATGATAAGCGCCCCCAGCTTTCTGATTTGCGTGAGTCCGGATCTATCGAGCAGGATGCTGACTTAGTGATATTTCTTTATCGTGATGAATATTATCATCCTGATAGTGAACGCAAGGGGATTACAGAGCTTCTCATTCGCAAGCATCGTAACGGTCCGATCGGTAACGTCGAGGTCTTCTTCAATCCAGCTCAAATGCGTTTTGCCGATCTGGACAAGAAGCGAGAATATCAGCCAGAGGAGTAGTAGGCAGGGCAATCTGGTTGATTTGATACTCAACATTTTCTTTGATTTCAACTCAGCACAACCAATCCCTAGTTTTTTTGTTTAAAATGAGGTAGAGTGAAGCTATGCATTTTTTGGAATTTGTAAATAAAATTGAGCCAAAGTTTCGTGGTAAACAGCTTCGCCAAGCTGTTTTTAAGGAACTGATTGATAATTTCGACGATATTACGACGATTAGCAAGTCTGATCGTGAAAAGTATGCTGAATCCACGGAAATCGTTCCTTTTGTTGTAAAGAAGGTTGAGGAGAGTGATGATGGCTCCGTCAAGTGGCTCCTTGAGAGCTCGACCAAAAATCCATTTGAGACAGTCTTGATGCGCTTTCGAGATGGTCGCAATACGGTCTGCATCTCAAGCCAATCTGGCTGCTCTGTTGGTTGTGCTTTTTGCGCCACAGGAAAGCTAGGCTTCAAATCCAACCTCAATACTTGGGAGATTGTCTCGCAGGTACTTCTGGCTGCTCGATATTTGCGTCAAATCCAAAATCAAAAGGGCGGCTCCGTGGCTGGTCTTGCTGACGAACATATAACCAACGTTGTATTTATGGGCATGGGTGAGCCCTTACTCAATATGAATAATGTGCTTGGGGCAATTGAATTGATTACCAGTCCTGACGGATTTGGTCTGGGCGCTCGACATGTGACTGTCTCGACTGTTGGGCCAATAGAGAACCTCAAAAAGTTTATTGCTGCAAATACGCGTACGACATTGGCGATCAGCCTGCATGCGCCCGATCAATATTTACGAGAAAAACTGACGCCTATCGCGAAGGGCAATTCACTTGAATCTCTCTTTCAGACATTGGATAAATACGTCGACGATAGTGGTAGGAGAGTAACATACGAATATGTCCTGCTCAAAGGGGTCAATGATCGTATCAAAGATGCTCATGATCTTGGTACTTTGCTCAAGGGCAGACTGGCTCATGTTAATTTGATTAATTTTAATCCGGTGGAGGGGATTGAATTTCAATTGAGTATGCGTCGCGATGTTGATCGATTTAAGGAAATTGTTGAAACATACGGAGTGACAGTGACGAAGAGAGTGAGTCTCGGCTCAGAGATTAGTGCCGCTTGTGGGCAATTGGCTGCTGGGAAGAACACCGAAGTATACTGAAAACTAATAAATTTTCAATTTTCAATTATCAATTATTTTTTTAATTTTCAATGACCAAATTTAAATTATTATTAATACGAAATACGAAAAATATTAAACAATATATCTAAAGATAACAGTAAAGTGATAATCATTCATAATGATGGATCCTCGGATCAAGTCCGAGGATGACACCCCTTATTGGAATGACGGCTCTCTTTTTTTAAATTTTAAATTTTAAATTTTAAATTTTCTTTATTCATTATTCATATTATATTTAGGAGGATTTATGGAAGTTGCTACGATTCAGAGACGGATTGAGGAGTTGGAGAAGCTTGAAGAAGAGGTTCGTATTTCTCGGGAGATGCTCAAGAGTGAGCTAGAAAATGAAGATGCTTACAATGAGGCTTCTGATGTTGTGAAGGAGGCTACTAGCAAGCGCAAGACGATCAAGGATCAAATATTGGCCAAAGGACCAAACCAAAAAATATTGACAGAGATCAAGGAGAATCAGGAGGAGATCACGACGCTCAAAGAGATATTGTCTGCCGAGCTCATGGAATTTTATACCGAGAATCAAACTGATGAATTCGCTGATCGTAAATTCAAAGTATTGGTCAGATTGCTTCCACGCAAGGGTAATTACGACAGGCACAACGCTTAATACTATTGGCAATAAAAAATAAAAAAATGATGAGCAATCTCTTGACCTCGTCATTTTTTTATTATAAAATTATATTGACTGGGACTACATAATATTATTATACAACATTATAGTTAAGAAAAAGTGTTGACAAAATGTTGTGTAATTGATAAGATGATATAATTTCCAATAACAAAAAAGGAAAGAGCACATTTACAAATTATGATAAACGCAACTGGAGGGTTGATCTACATATTAGAGATAATATGATGAGCGCCTTTCAATGAGGCGTTTTTTGTTTGCAAGAGCGAGATGGGACAATGGAGAGTTCTCCCCCGACTTTCCAAAAATCGGAAGACAGATAATAATCTTTAAAATATACGGTTATACACTGTCTTCCCCCAGCTCATTCTTGCTAACGCAAGAATAAAACTTTTGAAGCGCGGATTGTTTCTTTTACGGGATATTATATTCTGTAGGGGAGACGCATATTCAAGCTTCTTAGGAGGGCATAAGTCGATGTGACCGGATCGTAATTTAAAAAATACTTATTATCCGAAAAGTTCGCATCTCACTTCTGCCCAGAATAAAAAACCTGACGAAACAGACCATAAAATTTAGTTACAATATTACTTACATAAAAATAAGTAATAAAAAGTAAAAAAGTTCAAAGTTATCAAGTTACATAAGGAAAAAAAGACAAGCCTTAATAAACTTCAAAAAACTTTAAACAAAAAACTTCAAAAAATAACTAAATCAGAGGTAATCAATAGTCAGGTTTTTTATTTTGTCAAAAAAAATTATTTAATACGAAATACGAAAAATACCAAATTTACGAAAAGGTAATAGTATCTTTATAATTTAAATAGTTCTGTCATTTTCGCCCTAGTCATGTCATCCTCACAAAACATTCTGTCATTATCGGACTTGCGCTTCGATTACACTCACGCCCTGAGCGACAGTCGAATGGGATCCGATAATCTATGGGATAGACAATCCTTTATTGTTCGTTAGCCCCAGAGCCCCGATTTATATATAGATATATAAATATATAATATAGATTTTACTTTAATATATTATATTTATGTTAGGGCGCAAGGGGGATTAATTTCCGAAGCCATCCCCCTTACCCCTAATAACCCTGCCTACCGGCAGGCAGGCCCAACCCCTAGCACGGTATAGAGGTGGCCACTTCTCATAAAAAAATAAACTCGCTTCACTCAGACAGTATTTTTTTAGGATGATGTGGCGCTATTAGATAGCTCCATTCACCATTCATCATTCACAATTCACAATTCGTTATTCATTGCTCATGTGCTCGGTGCCTAGCCAGGCTAGCTCGAAGATGGAGCGTTGGGTTTGGGCGACGTCGGCACTTTCGATGATGACGCCGAGGAGGTCTTTGAAAGAGATAATTGCGAGTTTGGCGCCAAAGATTAAATTTTCGTTTTTAAAGGGATATTTATCTTCGGGGATTAGTCTGGTTTCGCGATTTTCTGTTGTGTCATTCTGACGATAGGCGCGGGCAAAAGCGGAATCTTCCACAATCGCTCGTTGGGAGATTTGGTGCTCTTTGCGACTGGTATTGTAGCCATTGATCCAAGTATCGTCAAAATGTTTGTGCATAAGTGCTAGCTGGTGATAGCCAATTATCTCACTATTTTGTTTGACTATTAGTGTCTCTTCATAGATTTCCTTGAGCCCCTCGATACCCTCGAAAAGGCGAATTTTGGGCTTGGTCGCATGTGTATTGTATAGAGAAGTGAGTTCTGGTAATGCCTCAAGTAGGCTTTTTTGTTGGGCGATCATTTTCTTGGCCTCTTCCCCCAGGATTCGAGGCATCTTTTTCGGGTTCTCGGCGTAGTATTCTCGATGAGTGGCATCGGTATTGACGGTGACGACGCCCTTGGCAATGAGTGTATCGAGGACACTATATGTAGTAGTTCTTTTGATTTTTGATTTTTTGCAAATCTCCTGAATATTACCAGATCCCATTTGCAGAAGAGTGAGATAAATCTGGGCTTGCTTCTCATTGAGCCCGAAATTTTGAAGCAGAGTATGTAATTCCATTGCAGACCTTTCTATCAATGAAGATGTTTAAATAATATGGCGAAGCAGACAGCAATTTGATCGGATTTTATCATAGTACACTTCATAGATATTTTCAAGATTAATCTGACGAAAATATATCGTCACATAGTGCAAATCTTGGCTTTGAAAAGCATAATTAATTGAGAATCTAGTAAAAATTATTAGAAAAAATGTGCACAGGAGCGAGATATTTGGGAGTTGAGACGATAACGTCTTCCCTTTTGATTTTATCGTGATAATACTATAAATGAAGTCAAAACTTTTGAAAGGGGGAAGTTTATGCTTAGTTCTTTTAATCTCGGTAAAGAATTTATCGAGGAAATCAAGCAATACAAAGATTGCTTGGCTAACTTGGCTGCAAAGCCAGAGGATGCATATCGAATTGGCCAACTCGAAGGTCAATCCGATCATATCCTGATGGATCTGGTCGATCCCTGGGATTATGATGTAAGCGCGATTTTGGGTTCGAAAGCATTTCGACGCCTATCAAGCAAAACTCAGGTTCAATTTAATCCTGCCAATCCGCATATACGGACGCGTTTGTCGCATACCTGTGAAGTTCTTTCATATTCAGTGACGCTTGCTGGATATCTCGGGCTCAATCGTCCTCTGACTTCGGCAATCGCACATGGTCATGATATCGGTCATACGCCTTGTGGACATTTTGGAGAAAGACAGCTCTCAGAACTTAGCGGGAAGGAATTTGAACATGCAGTATTTGGAGTGGTGATAGCTCGAGAAATTGAGAGAAGAGGAGGTGGTCTCAAGCTGACCGGTCAAACTCTCCAGGGAATACGTTATCATTCGAGTGGAAAGGGCGCTATAGTTCTCAATGATCAACTGACACAGGAGGGCAGAAGCGTTCAGATAATGGATGGAGTGTGTTATTCCTGCTCAGATGATAACGACGCTAATAGAAATGGAATTTCTGTCGCCAAAATTGCACCTTGGATTAATGATGTATTTGGGACCACTCAAAGACAGCGTATGCAGACGCTGATGCTCGCGATTATCGAGGAAAGCGCGATTGAGGGCAAGATAAGCTTTACAAAGTCGCCAATGGCTCAGAAATTTGCTGAGTTTAAAGCCCTTATGTACAAGCATGTGTATCTGCCACGAGATTGGTCCTTTGCGGGAGAGGCGATGAAGCGTATTTACGACCAGTTGCCAGATTTATTTCCGAAATGTGATCCGGCAATATTGATCGCTCTCATGACTGACAATGAGTTCTTCAAGCTGGCGTCGGCGCTAATGGCTACGAGTACATTGAAGATGGATGATTTCCGTGATTTCGGGATTTTGGAAATATATCCACACATTATTGGTAAGGAGATTGATTTCTCTGATCCTGGACTGTTGAGCGCTTAGCTCTCTGGGCTGTCATTTGCATGGCAGCCCAATTTTCTTGCAATGTGTTTGGCATTTGTTCGATTTTTGGGTAAACTAGTATTAGGTCAACATAATAATTTAAAATTTAAAATTTAAAATTTAAAAAATTCGGAATAATTTATTTGAAAATATATGGATAGCAAAAAAGATTTATTGACTGGTTTAAATGAGCCACAACGGGAGGCGGTACTTGCGACGGAAGGACCTGTTTTGGTGTTGGCTGGTGCGGGAAGTGGCAAGACCAAGGCTTTGACGCATCGAATCGCATATTTGATTCGCGAAAAACATATCTCGCAATACAATATTTTGGCTGTGACATTTACCAATAAAGCGGCGAGTGAGATGCAAACTCGTGTCTCTCGTTTGCTCTCGCGAAATAGTGAATCAAGAATTATGAATAATGGTGCTGAAAACCAAAATTCGGAATTTGAAGCTCAGGACACACCGAATTTTGTTCGCCTTCCTTGGATGGGTACCTTTCACTCGATTTGCGTGAAGATTTTGCGACGAGAGGGGTTTAATCTGGGCTATCAGAGCAACTTTACCATTTATGATGACAATGATCAGATCTCGATTATCAAGCGGATTATGAAAGATCTTGGTATTAATCCCAAAAATTTCAATCCGCGAACGGTGCAATATTTTATCTCTGGAGCCAAAAATGAGCTGATGACGGCCAAGGAATACAAAAAATATCTCAATTCGCCCTTTGAGGAGGTAACTTCTAGGGTATATGACCGATATGAGAAATATCTCAAGGATGCGAATGCGATGGATTTTGATGATCTGATAATGCAGTGTGTATTTCTTTTTCAGCAATTGCCACAGATATTGGAAAAGTATCAAAATTTGTTCAAATATATCTTGATTGATGAGTATCAGGATACCAATCAGGCTCAATATACTTGGGCCAAAATGCTTGCGGCTAAAAATAAAAATATTATGGTCGTTGGCGACGATTTTCAATGTGTTGTGCCTCAAACAAAGGTGCTGATGAGCGATGAAACTTCTTTGGCGGTAAATGAAATTTCTAAAGATGATTCCGTTCTTGCGGCTTGCGGGTGGGGGAAGACTCATCACGATAAAGTGCAGGAGGTTCGAAGGACAAAATATTCTGGGTATCTTGTCCGTATCGAGACCAAAAGTGGCAAAACACTGGGATTGACCCCAGAGCACAAGATATTCGCCAATTTACAAATTAAGCAAGGTTTATTTCATGTCTATTTGATGTATCGAGAGGACAAAGGTTATCGAATCGGTATTACGCAAGGCGTGAGGGCGAAAAAGGGGCAAATTACCAATGGTTTGAAAGTTAGAATCAATCAGGAGCGCGGTACTCGGATATGGCTCTTGGAATCATGTCAAACTTTGAGCGAGGCTCTTTATTACGAACAATTTTATGCATTTAAATATGGAATCCCAACAACAATTTTTCAGGATTCAAGCAAAAAGGCAGTGTATTCACAGGAAAAAATTGATTTATTGTTTAAGAATATTCCAACTGTCGAGCGTGCTCAAAAAATGGCGATTGATATTGATTTGGATTTAAATTTTCCACATTATCAACCACAGGCAGTTATCAAAAATGGCAAAGGCAGGAAGATTGTCAATCTGGTTATGTTTGGTGAGGATCGCAGTTTTCAGCAAAGATATTGGCATGCACACAGAGTTTGTCTGAATACGACTGAGTTTGATTTGCGCTCAAAATTAGAGGGTAAGTATCCAATTAGAGAAGGACAGCGGGGTACCTGGCGGGTTGAGACTTCACGTCGAAATTATGCCGATGCGGTCGAATATGTTGACGGTTTGTTAAAATTTGATGATACGCTTCTGATAAATCAAAGAGCTCGTTTGATGGAGAAAAGCTCATTTAATTTGATGCCTGCAAAAAATTTGAGAGTTGGTATGGTTGTACCAAGCTATGCCAAGGGGGAAGTCATCGAAGATGAGGTTATTAATATTGAAAAATTTGATTACAACGGGGAACTTTATGATCTAGATGTGACCAATTTGCATAATTTCATTGCTAGCGGGGTGATAATTCACAACAGTATTTATAGCTGGCGTGGGGCAAATTATAAGAACATTTTGAATTTTGAAAAAGATTACAAAGATGCGATTACTATTAAGCTCGAGCAGAACTACCGTTCGACCAAGACGATTCTTTCGGCTGCGGATCAGGTGATTAAATACAATAAGCAAAGAACGGACAAGACGCTTTGGACTGACAACCCCGAGGGTGCGCCGATTATGGTCTTTGAGGCAATAAATGAGAAAGATGAGGGTGAGTACGTGGCTAGTGAGATCAGGAGGTTGGCCAACAGCCAGAAGACAAAAATGGACAGTAGCGGCACACATTTTGGAGTGGGCACGAATTATAATGATTTTGCTGTTCTTTACCGCACGAATGCTCAGTCTCGAGCGGTTGAAGAAGCGATGCTCAAGTTCAAAATCCCCTACAAGGTCGTAGGAGGCATTCGATTTTATGAACGTAAAGAAGTGAAGGATATGCTGGCATATCTTCGCTATATTGCCAATCCGCGGGATCTAGAGGCAATGCAACGCTGTATTCAGGTCCCAGGACGTGGGATAGGCGAGAAAACGGTGGAGAAGATTAGAGACTACCTTATCTCCAGCCAATTTGATTTAGGTCAAGATCTAAGTGAAAGTAAAGACAAACCTGAAGAAGATTCTATTATAAACCAGATTAATATTAAAATTAACAATTATAAAGATGAGATCGATTCGACTATTTCCCCACCTACGATAGGCGGGGTCAGGGGCGGTATGTCTGATATTTTTTCCAAAAAAGTTACAGATTTCTTTGAAATGATGGCACAATTTCGTGAATTGGCCGAGAAAAAATCACTTCCTGATTTTATCCTCCACGTTGCCAATCAAAGCGGGATGAAGGATCTCTTGCTGGACGGTACGCCTGAGGGTGAAGGGCGTTGGGAGAATGTTGAAGAGTTGGCGACGGTCGCCTCACAGATAGTCATTGCCGAAAGCCTCAAAACTCAAACGGAAAATGATGATGGCACTAGAACAATTGAATACGATCAGGAGGAGCTAACTCCTCTCGATCAGTTACTGCAGCAGGTGGCGCTGGTGCAAGATACAGATGCGATTGCCTCTGATGAGAAGGTGACATTGATGACTATGCACGCTGCCAAGGGGCTTGAATTTGAGAACGTTTTTATCGTCGGCGCTGAGGAAGGCTTGTTTCCGCACTCGCGAGCGGTCATGGATGAAAGTGAGATGGAGGAGGAGAGAAGACTCTGTTATGTCGCTATCACTCGAGCCAAGGAGCGACTTTATCTAGTCTATGCCTCAGAGCGCAATATCTACGGACGTTTTCAGAGTAACTCCCGATCGAGATTTATTGATTGCATACCAGCACATTTATTGGACGAATTCTAGCTTGATGTTGAGGCAAATTTATAGCTTTTTTATAGCTTTGGTTAAGGTGAGTGAATGGTGAATAAAAATAATTTAAAATTTAAAATTTAAAATTTAAAAATAGGCGTCATCCTGAGTTATCGAAGGATCTAGAGCATGGAGCTAGTGCTCGTTGGGAAAATAGAACGCAGAGCTAGATTCTTCACTTTTATTTACTTGTTCAGAATGACACATGATAATTTTAAAATTGGTCATTGAAAATTAAAAAATTAATTGATAATTGATAATTGATAATTGATAATTGATAATTGAAAATTTATTTTGTATTTCGGGTTTGATATTTTAGGATTTATATTGTGTCAATATTGACAAATAAATCCAAGTTGGACTAAACTATATATACCTCGATACTTGGTG
>JBAXQZ010000027.1:0-10338 GCA_037131475.1 bacterium
TTATTATTGCAGGAGAGCAAAATCCATGTTTTAATATTTGCGTCCATCTTGGTAGACTTGATGCACTTTCATTTGAATCATTTCTGGATTGGTTAGACCAGTTTATGAGTGCTTACGATCAAGTCGAAGAAGATTCAATCTAGTCGAGTGATTTTGCTCCTAGAGCTTTTTTAATGTGCTCTATTTTTACCCAAGTTGGATTTTCCTCTCCCCTTTCAATACGAGCATAATAATTAACACTGATGCCCGCTTTGGTGGCCACCTCAGCCTGGGTGAGCCTCGCCTTCTCTCGCAATGTTTTCAATTGCTGGCCCAGGTCCCTGCTCATATTTTTTTCAGTTTCGTTGACCATATAGATAATATACCATATTTCAACACAAAATCAACCTAAAATCCGTAATATCCGCAAAATAAATAAAATTAAAGAGGATAATATTATTATATTTTATCTACTCGTATCGTAATATATCTAGCGATTTGACCTTGACTGCTCTACTTGCTGGATATATTCCAGTCAAAAAGCCGACGAGCAATGAAGCAAGTAGGATAATGAAAATATAGCTGGCCGGCAAGTAAAAGACTGAGACGGTCTGCCCACCTAGGCTTTGCGCATAATGATTCAAAATGAAGCCAGCGAGCTGACCAGCAACAAGACCCAGGAAAAGGCCAACAAGACCGCCCGAAAAGCCTAGCAGGATCGATTCGGTCAGAAAAATATTTTGGATCTCTTTTTTTCTCATGCCAAGCATCTTCATCAAAGCAATTTCCTTGATCCTCTCCAAAAGTGAAATGGTCAAAGTATTGAACATGCCCAAAATGGCAACGATCAGAGTAATCAAACCGAAAGAGCCGAGAATGGTTTGAAAAATCCCAAAAACCTGATTGATTTGAGACACTGTATCCCCAACATATTGAGTTTTCAGTCCCATATTTTCAATTTGTTTCCGAATTTCCGACACCTGATTCTGGCTACTAGATTCAACCTTGAATTGGGTGTAGCTCGCGACTCCCAGAGCCTTCAAGTTAGAGAAATCAGCATAGACCTTCGGCGAGGAATCATCATTGATAATCCCAATTACAATGAAAGGCTGATTGAAAACTGTCAAATTATCATTTTGACCGATTAGTTCTTTGGGAATAATTATATCGAAATTGACGGTTTGCCCTATGATATCTCCCTTTATACTGGCGTTATAAAAATTGAGATAAGATGAATTGACCAATATTTCGTTGTCCTTGCCACTTAACCCAGTGCCTTTTGTGGTCTTAACTCCTGATTTCTCCAAAAAGTCACTACTAGTGCCAAAAAAAGAAGTGTCCATTGATTTGTCGGCTATCTTGGCAGTAGCACCGACCGTAGTCATACCATAAACATTTTTTACTCCCGAAATAGCTTTGATATTATCAGCAGTGGCGTCGTTTAGCGTAATGATTTGGGAATTTCCCGTACCAACATCGATCAAAGTAAAGGCATCGCCATGAGTGACTTCATTTGTGACCAGTCGTTGAATACCCAAAGCGAAAGACAACAAAAAGACGATGGCCGAAACGCCGATAATCACTCCAGCTAAGGTCAAAATGGCTCTAGCGCGATGTAATTTGAGATTTCTGAAAGCAAATTCCAGAATAAATAGCTTATCCATGATTGGTCTCCTTAACAATTAGCCCGTCTTTCATTTCGACTCTTCTTGTTCCAACACCCCAATAAGCTTGATTGTGAGTTACTAGCAAAATTGTCTTTTTCATCTTGCTATTTAGCGTATCGAAAAGACTCATGATTTCGTCTGAGGCTGTACTGTCCAAGTTGCCTGTCGGTTCGTCGGCGATGATAATATGCGGATTAGAAATAAGGGCTCGGGCAAAGCCGATTCTTTGTTGTTCACCGCCAGAGAGTTGACCAGGAATTTGATTGGCTAATTTTTCAATTTTTAGTTCAGTCAAAAGATTTCTCGCTCTTTCGACCGCCTTTTTTTTCTTGATACCGTCGATAATCAGGGGCATAGCAACATTTTCAACGACATCGAGAGATTTAATCCAATATGACATTTGATAAATGATGCCCATTTTTTTGGAACGAAAGATGCCTCGATCATCTTCGGTCATCTTGAAAATGTTCTTGTCCCTGATTATGACTTTGCCGGCGGTGGGCTCATCGGCTCCGGAAATGATATTAAGAAGCGTCGATTTGCCACAGCCACTTGGTCCGTAAATAGTAACAAAATCCTGACTTTTGACTTCTAGATCAATACCGCCCAAAGCTTGAATCTGACGCGTGCCCAAATCAAAAACCTTCGTCACTCCAGATACTTTGATGACGGTTTCATGTTTGGGGATATGGTTTATTTGTTCTTGTTCGTCCATGGCATTCTTTCAATCTATTGATGTATTATGCGCCCCATCCAGCCAAAGACATTGGTCAGGGTGGTCAAGATTATTTGCAAAGCGGAGTGCGAGACTTCGCCAGTTATAACAGTATTGTCACCACTTTGTGTCAGGTTGCCGGCCATATCAGCCGTCAACACCCTCAAATGATATGGTTTTGAGGGATCAAGCCCTGTGATGATCACCAAATGGTTGTTGCTATAAGTCCCGTCGATGATTGTTTTATTGGTGTAATTACCGCCAGTTAGCCCAGTACCGTATTCTATTTGAGAATTGGCTGGCTCATCAGTTTTCCAAGAAACAGCGACTTGAGCGGTAGTAGTTTGGTTGCCAACATTGGATGATTCGATGACGATATTAGTAACTTTTGGTGCCCTGGTATCGATCGGCGTATCGAAAGAAACTTTTTCCGACTCGGCGACATTACCAAATTGGTCTCGACCAGAGGCATAGATTGTATATTTGTTACTATCTTTCAAGTCGGCGATGACAATTTCATGCTCAGTCACTAGATCGGAAGTTGATTTCTCAGAAAATGTTATTCCGTCAGTAGAATATTTAACAGTTGATGTTGTCGGTACATTGGTAATCCATGACATATTTAATGTTGTCGAAGGCGCACTTTTGTCTGGCTGAATACTAAACTTGGAAACGGCTGGCATTGGCAGAGTCGAAAAAGTATTTTCACTGCGGAGCTCATTGCCGTCGGCGTCGTCGCCAACTACTCGGAAAAAATAGATTGTGCCAGGCTTCAGTTCAGAAAGTGCCAGGCTATGATTTGTAGTAGCAGTATTCGAACTTTCGCTAATTGTCGTACCAAAACTTGGGGTCTCGCCGTAATAAAGCGTGAAATTGGCGACTGCCGTACTTTTGAAATTAAGGATTGCAGTTTGCTGCGTAATATTCGAAACATTTAAGTCATAAACACTTGGCGTATTGGCGGTCGTGAATTTTTGTTCATCGCCAACCAGCGAATTATTATCAACATCAGTAGAACGGATATTATAAGTGTAATCACGCTGTGAGCGCAAACCGACAACCTTGACTTCGTGATTTGTTGTTTGTTCTGTCTGTCCCTGTTCTGAAACAAAGGTGTTGCCATCCTTAATTTCAACAAACGAACTGCAAGCCCGATCCGTTGCCCATTTCACAGTAATCGAAGTCGGGCTGACTGTCACAGTAGGACCACTAACCAATTTTGGTGCTGAGGTAAATCTACCAGTCGGAGTGATTGAAACAAGTGACGAGGCTGGTGAGAACTGCCCGACTTTGTCTTTTGATCTAACATAGTAATAATATATTTTTGACTCCAGACCTCCATCGGCATAGATAGTACTGGAGGTTGTACCAATTTTAGTGAAACTTTGATTATCTAAAGAGCGATAAACTTCATAACCGTCGAAATCACTACCAGTTATGTCTGGAATATTCCATTCCAGCGCTACTGAATATCTCTTGGCATCTCGATTTGAAATATCCGATACTTGTACCAGTCCGGGGATGCCTGGTGCAATTGTCGTAGCATAAAAGTCTACCTTGGCATAAAGGCTATAGTCGATATTGCCATCAGTGTCCTCAGAAACGATATAAAAAGTGTTTTTGCCCTGCTTGGTCGCATACGAACCAGCCGAAAGAGAGGTTACTGGCGTTATGGTTGCTATAGCATTGCTCTCATCGGGCTCGGTATTTATAGAATAATGATATTGCTTTATGTTGGTAAAATGCTCTGGCGCAGTCCAGCTAAAGGCAAAATTATTCTCTGTTGATGGATTTTGCAAAGAAGTGTCGGACGGAGTGACTGTCAGGCTTGTTGGCGCTCCTGGGTTATTTCCAGAGTAAATAAAATCGATTTGGCTTGTAGGAGAGGCATTGCCAGCAGTGTCGATTGCTCTCAAGCATAAAGTATTGCGATTATTCTGATACGCAATATTATTTAGAGCGATACTAGTGTCGACGCTGTTTGTGTTTATCCAGCCATCCTGCTTGGTAGTACAATCGTCACTTGTGGCATTGTATTGGTAGTCCCGTATGCCGCCCAAATCAGTAGAAGCGGTCCAGCTAAAAGCATAATAATTTGTGTGAGAAACCCGATCTGGTTCTACAGAGAGATGAGTCGGTTTGCTTGGAGCAGTAATGTCATAGTTGTAAACAAATAAATTGTAAGTCGAAGAAGTGGCTGAATAGAAAGGATTGCCCCCACCATCAATAGCGATAACTTTGAGATAATAGGTAGTATTAGTGGCCAGAGTTGCAGCATTGGTAAAAGTTGTACCGCTTTGCCATGTATATAAGCCGTTATTAGCACCAAGAGCAACTTGGCTATCTGTCAAAGTAATGTTGGCAGTGTTGTCGGTTCCAAAATAAACCAAATAGCCAGTGATACCGGCAGGCGTAATTCCGTTGGCATAATCAGTTGGTACTGTCCAAGAGAATGAAGGATTTGGAAAGTTGTAATAATTATTCGTTGTGATAGGAGTAGATCCGCCATTTGCATTAAGAGCAGAGCTCAAAGTTGAATTATCGGGAGGCAAAAGATCAGGATTGTAGCCAGGAGCTGTCACACCAGAAAAGTCAATCCAACCCAAATCGTCACTCCAAGCAAAGCCAGAAAAAACACCGCCAGAGATTGCAACATTACTACCAGTAGGGCTTGCGGCAAAATCAATGTATCCGCCATTTATTGCTTTGGCTTTACCGGAAAGATGCCCGGTTCGATCTGCCTTGACGGGATTGGCCGGACTACTGCCGGTATTGGCAAAATCAATCCAGCCGAGATCAGTACTCCAAGCATAGCCAGACATCTGCCTTGTGAAATTATCAATCGTCACATTGCTATGATAGGTGTCAGGGCTGAAATATATCTTGGCACCAGTATTGATGACCGTCGCACCAGTCGTATCAGTTACGGCAATAGTACTGCCGGTTGCATGAGTTTTCTGTGCGAAAGTAAATGTAAATACGACCGCAACGCAAGCAACAACAGCGACTGCCAGCGCCGAATAGTGGACATGACGATGATATGGATGCAAATGCCACTTATTGTACCAGCGGAATTTATGCATCAACTTATTATGCAAAGGATTAAAAAACTTAAAAAGCGTCTTGGTGCTCTTGTGGATTTTATAAATTTCCTGTTCCAATTCATTTGGTATCTGCTTAATGCCTCGACGCCAAACAATCTGGCCAAAAAATCTTCTGGCACTTGTAAACATTTCTATTAAATTGTTTTTCAATCTTTTTATCATATCTGCTCTTTTTATGCGACTATTATGACTTTTTGAGTTGGTGTAATCTTTGTTTCCATCTTTTTCCTCAACCAGTGTGCATTTGCCCACATGGCGTGAGCGGTGTAGGAATCAAAGGCCTGCTTTCTTCTGTCCTCATCTTTCAATTTTTCCATCTTCCATCGCCAGTTGCCAACAACTCTTTTTCTGATTAAAGTGTATTCCGGCTTCACTACATATCCGACGAAATCGACTCCCGAGGCTATCGGCCGAATAAACTGCTTGTCTGGATGAACTGTCAACGCCAGCTTCTCTTTTGTAAATTGTCCAATTCGTGCTTGAAATTCCTCCAACTTACTTTTTCCCTCTCCAATTATCAGGAAATCATCAACATATCTTAGGTAACTTTTGACCTTCAACTCATGCTTTGCAAACTGATCCAACTCATTCAGGTAAACATTGGCAAAGAATTGGCTGGTCAAATTTCCAATCGGTAATCCTTTGCCTTTCGGCGCCGTAAACAGCGACTTATCCGCAGGCAACTTGGCAAACAAGCTCGGCTGACTCTGAATTTTTGGCTCGATATCATGGGCACAATCGTGAAAAATGATTGTTCGTGTCAGCCACAAAATTTCCTCGTTTTTTACCTTTTTGGCGATTAAGTTGTATAAGATGTGCTGATCAATGCTGGTAAAGAAGCTTTTGATATCCATCTGGAGATAAAAGGGCTGGCGCGGAGCGCCGTCTCTCTCTCTCTCTCTCTCTCTCTCTCTCTCTGTTTCGCGCACGAACTTTTGCAGGCGGAACATGGCTTGGTGTGTCCCCTTGCCCTGACGGCAAGCCCACGAATCATAAATAAATATTTTTTCAAAAATGGGTGAAAGATAATCGAATAACAGATGGTGGACAACTCTATCTCTAAAATCGGCGGCAAAAATCTCGCGAATTTTCGGTTTCTGAACGATAAAGGCGATCGACTGACCCGGCTTATAAGTTCGGTTTTGCAATTCCTTTTCCAATGTTAACAAGTTCTTCTCTAGATTTTCGGTAAATTTCAAACAATAGAAAGTATTTGCTTTCCGCTGTCGGCAATCTATATATGCCCGGTGTAAATTTTCAAAGGTAAACCATGTCTTCATTTTTTCCTTGATATTTGGGTAGAGAAAGGCACACTGCCGTTACCTGACGCAGCGCACTTGGTTGCTGTTCGTCGTCTTATTGTTGTTGTTCGTGTTGCCATTGTTCAAGTTCACGTTCCAGGCATTCGTGGCACTGTTCTCAGTCGATGACCAGAAATTGTTGGATGGCCTAACTACCTGCTACCGACTTTTATTACTCAATCTTCTATCTCTGGCAAGCAGAGTAAGAGAATTTGTGATTATCCCTTTGATGTTTCGATATTCGAATTTAATCGTGGGGGCGGTAGCCGTAACGGGGCAATTGCACTCCTAAATGTTAGTATTTCTACAAAAACAAGTAGCTCCTGCGTATGCCTTTCTCTAACCAAATATTTTTTTAATGTTCTTTTGCTGACCAAGACTTCCAAGCGGCCGTCTGTTTCGATATTTCTACCAATTGCTCCGATATATGTTTGTAACTGGTAAGCTTTATCACTTTCAAATCATTTAATATCCTAACTTTTATCTTTATCCGCTCAATCTCGATTAATATATTTTGCAAATACTCGGTTTTATCTCTGCTGTTATTGGCCAATATGATATTATCAATGACTTTCAGGCATAATTCTCTGATTTCTATGGCAATACCATACTTGAAATCTTTCGGAAAGCCACGGGAGAGCTTGACGAAGTAAAGCTTGAAATCATATGCGTTTTTGAAAAGGGGTAAGTGTTCATATTGGGCCATCCATTTTTCCTAACTTAAGCTTTTGTTTTATTGTTTGTCATCCCGACCGAAGTGGTGGTTTTTGTATTTTTGCATCGACCGCTTGCGCGGGAAAAAAATTACTAAATTATCAAATAACCCGTTACCTGACGCAGCGCACTTGGTAGCTGGTCGTCGTCTTATAGCCGTTGAACGTGCCGCCAATGCTCAAGTACACGAACCAGGCAACCGTGGCACTGACCTCAGTCGATGACCAGAAATTGTAGGATGGCTGGGTTAAGTTGAAAAATGAACCATCGATATAGGCTTGCATCAGCTCTTTTTGCGTTGGCAATCTCCAACCGTTACCTCGATCTGAGCAAATCTGCTTTGCAGTTTTAGCGCCAACTGCAGCATTGGATGCACCTGCGGAAATGGCAGAGAAGGTGATGGTGGCGTCTCCCGTACCTGTTACCTTGGTCAAAGTTCCGCTAGCTGTTGCAGCGCCGGTACCGGTTGTTACTAAAGTGGTCGCTCCAGCAATAGTGGTTACTACTGTGAAGGTAGCACCATTGTTGGTATAGGTAGCGCCAGCCGTAGCAGCGGCAGCGGTGACAGTAAATGAAGTTGTGCCATCCCATGTAAAAGTGGAGTTGGTGGTCGGACTGAAAGTTGGCGTGCCTGAGCTATTGAGAATCAACTGACTAAATGTAAGACCAGTTCGGGGATCCATGCCTGTGGCATCATCTCCAGCGATCGGGCTTGGATTTGCCGTCCAAGTAATGTTATTGGTGCAGTTAGTGGTTTGAGTTACAGGTGCTCCATATGAGTCATGATAAGCTTCCGTTGAACATGGTCCAGGTGCGGGATAAGTACCGGTTTGCTGACCTCGAGTATTTGCATAAAAAGTTTTACCAGCTTTTACATCAGTCACGGCCGCGTTACCAGTAAGGACAAATTCGGCAGCACTGACAAGCCGATTCCATTTTGCACCCCAGTCGCCCCAACTACCGGCTGCATCTGAACCGAAGCCAAGACCGACAACAGTATTGTAAGCGGTAATAAGTCTTGAAGTCGCATTGCTTTCCGGTGTTGATCCAGATTGTTCGGCCTTGACATGACTCAGACCAAACGAAATAGCACCGCCCACCAAGAGCAGGACAAGCAGACTGGCGATCATCGGTTTTAGAAATTTTTTCTTGTACATTTTCCTCCAATATTAAAAATCGCCACGACAAAAGTCGAGACAATTTATTATCGAAATTGATTGTTTGCTAGCGGCGAAACTCGAGAGAGAGAGAGAGAGAGAGAGAGAGAGAGAGAGCTTTTCTCTTCGACAAATATTAAATTATTTTTAACCATGTACCCCTTCCAAAAAATTGATAATTATTACAGAATCGCACTTACTTGTTTAAATTGTTCGATAAGAATAGGCAAGTCTTCTCTGACTACTTTCCAAACTTCATCGACATTGACATAGTCATACTCGTGAACTAGCAGATTACGCATTCCGATCGCTTCCTTGATTGGCAAGCCAGGATTTTCGTCTTTGAAATCAGATGATAACCTCTTCGCTGCCTCACCTATTATTTCAAGGTTCCTGATCACTGCATCTTGGACAAGCTTTGTGTTGGCAAATTTAACATAATCATAACCGCTACAGTATTCAATGATCTGTTCTGCTGAATCAAGTATGTCTTTGATATAAACGCGATTATCTTTTTACATATAATACTTTCAAATCTTTTAAGATATTGTTTTTTAATGCAGGCTTAATGTTTTTCATCGAGACCAGATCGACTGAACGGCCAAGTGATTCTTCTAAGTCATACTGTATTCCGCCGATTTTCATCAGTGATTTTGCTTCAGTAAAATCAATCATAATATCAATATCACTGTCTTCTCTTTCTTCGCCACGAGCAAAAGAGCCGAAAAGAGCAAAAAGCTTAATTTGGTTCTTCCTGCAAAAATCTTCAAGTTTTTCTTTATTGTTAATTAAGAGTTGTTCCATGAATGTAGTATATTAAATTATTCTTTTTATTTATATGTCTTAAAATTGATAATTAACTGTCTTTATCTCCAGCTTCTTTTCAAATCCTGTTAGTTTTTTCTCTATTTCCAGATCTTCTGGGGTTAGATCATACGATCTTGTTTTTCCAGTCTTAAGATCATTGATCTTTTTCTTGATATTTCTAATCCTGCATTCCATCTGAAAAGGCCATAGCGAAATCTTGTCATCTCCACTCTCTTTTATCCTGTCTTTCGACTGAGACAAAGATTCTTCCAACAAAGAGAGCTCGTTCTCCATTTTTTTGATATCTAAGACCATATTTCCCCTAATTTTCTAACACTTTCATTATACAGAAATGCTTTACCTTTTGGCAATAATCTAATTATATTTTTTTGCAATTCGCAACATATTTTGTGATATTACTTCCTGTGGATTGGCTGAATAGATTTTTTTATTTCCTAAAGTCTTTACATCTGTTGGATGATTGTGATAGACCTAATTCAAATAAACTGGCTGATTTTGTCCGTCAAATACTTCAAAAATACCTCCAAAAACTGTATCAACAAGTGTCTCATTTTACCCTAGCGTTTGTCCCAGTCAGCGGATACAAAAAACAAGCCTTTTTGAAGCTAAATATTGAATATTTGTTGTCTCTACCCTATACATACATAAGGTATGGTCGGTGTAAGGGAAAATAAAGTATAATGCAAAAAAAATAAACTAGATAAAAAAAGAAAAATAACACCTACGCAATAATCAATCAATCAACATGACTCCACTAAATATAACAATCAAACAAGAAGAAATCCTCACTCTCATATATAAATACAAATTCCTCAACAGTAAGGTGGTACCGTTTGTCTAGACAATGAAATGAGAGTTTCTAGATGTTAAAGT
>JBAXQZ010000028.1:0-10108 GCA_037131475.1 bacterium
TTTCTTTTTTTACAAAAAATGCTTTTTAATAGAGTTTACCGACAGTCCCATAATCTGCATCTTCATAATATTTTTTATTTTGTTCCAAAACGGAGCCCAGATAGTCACCCAATTTTTTGTAATCAAAGCCTCGGTAAGAGCCAACGGCATCTTTGTCGGGATAGCAGATCACATGTTTGCCCCAGATTTTGTAATCCAGATTTTGATAAAAGCTGTGATTGGGCTTGTAATTAAAGCCCAAGATAGGCAATTGGCCCTGATCCCAAAGGTTGGAGAAAAGTTGCTTCTGATTGGCCGCAAAGCTCCTGTCTTCAATAATTGCCAAGGTGGGCTTTTGGCCAGTGGAATAGATGGCAACTGTGTCGTCAAAAATAAGTATTTCGTTCTCGATCGTAAAGGTCTCTTCGGGAATATAGCGAAAGGTCATGCAATTATTGATAAATCGGTCATTTTTGGAGAACGGGGGAAGGGTAGGCGTATTTGTAATTTGTTTGATTTTGACGTTGTTTGCGAGAAATATATTGCGCAATTCCTCAGCTTTTTTGTGGCCAATAACATCAGAGAGATTGCCTTTTTCATAAATACATACTGATTTTGATTTGGCCTTGGCCGATGCCAAGGTGATATTGTAGAGGTCGGGTATGGTTGCATTTTTGGCTCTGAGAGGGGTGATCGTGCTACTCTCATTTGTTTGATCATTAACGCTTGAGTAGCACTCTGTATTTTTTGGATATAGGACGCCGGCATTGCCAGGTAGGGCATAGTAAATCTGAGCTCCAGCACCAGCACGAAGCAGACTGCCACTCTTGTACAAATCGTTGAGGGCTCGGCTGACATAAGCACGCGAATATCGCGTGTCGATAGCAGCAACAGCGTCGGAGGTCCGAAACTTAGTCACGGACTTGGCATATTGGATTATTTGATCTTTAATTTTCTTCATAGACCAATTATAGCATAAAAAATGTTTACTGTAAACTATTATGTAGTTTACAGTAAACATTAGTGTATACATTCGGTATCAGTGTGATGACTCTTTAAATGTCTTTTCCCATTTCCCAGAGAATATCAAAAATATTTTTAAATATATTCACATAGCTTTTGCTCTTGATTTCAATAATCATTGGCTCAGAAATTGAGTGAAGGATGACGCTTTCCTTGCCAAAAATATTAAAGTTGCCCTCCTTCGAGAAGGATTTTGGTATTATCTTAAATCTGTGTAAATCAGGATATTGCTTTCTGAGCTTGTGATCGATTTCGGCTTCATCAAAAACAATAGTTTGCCAGATAATTTTCCGCTCCAATCTTTTTTGCATATACATTTCGAGATCAGGTCCCATGTACTCTCGCCATTTCCCCAAGATAGTGCCCACCACAAAATCAGTAGATCCTACGGGGAGACTTTGTGCTGATTCAAGCCAAAATTTCCGATAGGACTCGACTCCTTCATAAACATTTATTTCCGGGGAAGTGCTCGAAAGGATCTCCTTGAGTCGGGGTACTGTGTCGAGCGCCAAACTTTTTTGCACTTCGATCCTTTGGATAATATGATTGGGATCTGTCGGATAATAGAAGGCAATGTTATTTTTGTTTGATTTTGTCACGAGCTTTTTGTCTACCAATTTGTCTAGCGACTCGTAGACAATGCTTCGGTGAAGATTAGTCTTCTTGATTATCTCGCCTGCTGAGGTCTTCTTGAGCTCGATAAGGGCAAAGTACACTCTCGCTTCATTTGAAGATAGACCCAGGTCTTGTAGGTTTTGTATTATATTATTCATAAATCAATGATACCACAAAGAATGTGTCGTCGCAAACAGTTGACAACTATCTAAATACATGATACAATGACCAGTCATCGAAAATAGATGACAATATATTGGAGGAGGGACGACTATGCCAGAACAAAAAAGCTTCGTGGCCATATATGGGGCCATGCTTAGAAACAAAAGAGAGCGCTTGGGATTATCTCAGGGGCAAGCAGCAAAATTGGTAGGATATACCAACTACCAGCAGTTATCGCGCGTTGAAAGAGGTGCGACCATAACTGTTCCGACAAGAAAAAGTCTTGATCGAGCTCTTGGCATCACCGAGACCGATTACGCTGAGGCGGGGATAGAGTTTATGTTCCCATTAACACTCGGTCGAGAAGTATATCCGTATAGCCAGGTATTACTAGAGTCAGTTTTGGAATGTGGAGATCGGCCAAACTTTCAACGAGATCTCGAGTGGCTAAACAATATCGAGAAAGTCGCAGGCTTCTCCTTTGACAAGGAGCTTTGCCTCATGCTTCTCTCGAAGAGGGCAAGCCAAGAGGAGAAAGAGGATGAATCGTAAATCGCTCGGAGAAATTTGGGAGGAAAGCCGTAATGCCTAAGGATCGAGAGGTTTTTTCCAAATACGCGCTCTTGATCTCAAGAAAAAGGGAATCCTTGAGCTTGACCCAGGAGCAAGTTGGGAAAAGGATGGGTGGCACAAGTTACCAGCAAATTTCAAGGTACGAGAGGGGTGGTGTGCCAAACTTTTCAACGAGAAAAAAACTTGATCAAGCTCTAGGTATCACCAGGCTCGATTATACCAATACTGGTATCGAGGAGCTGTGTCCAGATGAATATGAAAAGCGAATCCCTTTCAGCCATCAGGCAATCAGCCAGGCAATGTTGGAAGCAATTTCAGAGCAGCCAAACAAAACGAATCTACTAATAGATTTAGAGTGGCTGATTCAAGCAGAGAAAACATTGGGCTTTGCTTTTGATCGTGAACTCTGCTTAATACTTCTGTCAAAGAGAGCAGACCGAGAGGAGGAAAAGAATGAATCGTGAATCGCTCGCAGAGCTAACTCGATTGACTCGCCTGAGATTAGGCAAAGAGAACAAGCCAATTGCCTTCGCAAAAATGCCGGCAGAGATGGCACTAGCTTACAATGAGGCAACAGGAGAGTGCGTTACAGAAATTCTCACAGCCAAGTTCTACCAGAGAGCAGAAGGCTCTCTCATTCAACCAGGAGCATACACCTTGGTAAGGGAGCGGAAACGGCTCGGGATTGCTTTTGCTCAGATCTTGCAAATGGACATCGGTGAAGACTTTCAGGTAGTTCACAGAGACGGGAAAAAGCACCCTGACGACCTACATGAAGGCAATTTGCTTCCGTGCGGTCCAATAGCAAAGACGCATTTTGATGCCATATCGTTTCAAGAAAATCCAACCTATGAGATGCTCATTGTTCTCTGGGACATGGACAAAAAGTTGAGTCAATACGGAGTATCTCTGACAGCCGAGCAATGCAAGGAGATCGTCGCAAAAATTGCACAACCAGCCAACTCATAATTTGGTTGCTGACTAGCTAGCACAATATTGTGTACTATGCCGAAGCGGACGAGAATTTCTCGTCCGCTTTCGCTTTATGCTAGGAGTCTTTTTTCTTTATTTGTTCAAGAGCGTTTTCTTTAAATTTGAGAGCAATTTCATATAGAAACAACTTGCATTCCGGCATATCCAAATTAAACAAATAGAAACAACTTGCATTCCGGCATATCCGAATTAAACAAATTATGTTTACTAAACATTTTTGCTATAAATATCAAGAAGAGAGGTCGTTTCTACTATTAAACTATTTTTTACCCAGTTTTTATCTTTTTCATCTAGTAAATCGCCGAGACCAACGAGGAACTGACTCTTTTTTAATAGAGATATCCATTTCTTGCAATCGGCTAGATATTCAGCCAGATCTTTTCCTGTGTAAATTTGGACTATTTTATTTGAAATAGGCCAGCCGTTTTTGGCAAAATACCAAACGTCGTAAACATCCCTCATGGTAAACTTACCTCGATTTGTCAGCGCGACTAATTTGCACGAAAACATATATTCTTTGCTTGCTACAAGCATTGAGATTCCAAAATATTCCTTCATTTCATACCATTCTTCTAGTGGGTCTAGTAAGGGGCTATTTGTTGCAATCTCAATCTTGAGCCGGCGCTGATCAGCCTCATAAGATAACTCGAATAATATCGTTTTTTCTTTGATGGCAAAATCAGTTAATTTGCCATACTTTTCAAGTATTTGCTTAATTTCATTCGCGACCAGCTCCTTCTTCCCTGTGTCAAACAAGTCAAAATCAAGATCGACTGAAAAACGTGATAAATCATAGAAAAAATAGGCACATGTGCCACCTTTGAAGCCTAGGATCGGGGCAATCGTCGGAGTATCGTAAATATCTCTAAGAATTTGCCCCATTATCAATTGATGTTTTGTTCTGTCTAGCATAATCTGCGTAGTAGCTTTTTAGCCTTTTAGTTAATTGCTTATTTTTGTAAATCGGCGCGATCAGAAAGGCCTTTTCGAAGTCGATTGCACGAAGATTGTCAAAAAAATAATCTTTGGTCAAATATATTCTATCAAGAAATGCTCTTTCTTCGCTAGCGATGGGATATTTTCCAGAGAAATCAATGCCTTTGGGATTGTAAAGAACCTCATCCTTGATCTTGGTAAAGATAATCTTTCGTCCATCAATCTCCAAAGTTCTGCTCAGGTGGCTGATGACAAAAATAGTTTCAAAATATTGAAAGGTTACCCCGCTTCGAGATAGGACTGTTTCAAGGCTCAAATATGACGGCAGATAGATACTTGTTGCTAGCTCGTTTGGATCGTATTTCGAATTTAAAGCAAAAATACCGCTTCGAAGTCTGATTAGCGACTTTGTTTTGACAAAATAAGCCAAACTCGATTTCAGATTGTCCGAATCAGTTTTTCCCAAAAGTATGCCAATGTCTCGATTGGTCAGAACCGTCTTTCCTGACTGATAAATTGTGGCGAGTGCATTTTTCATAATATGATACAAAAGTAAGACTTTATCTTACTTATAGTTTACATTATTGACAAGAAATGTCAATAGCTATTTGAAAAATTCTAACTCGAAAGTTAACACCCAATAAAAAAAGACATCCCAACCCAAACCTTGTAAAATGGTAATTAACTAGAAAACCATAAAGGAGAGGAGAAAGAATGTCTCAAAGACATCTTACCAGAGATGATCGCATTAGTTTAGGTGCACTCTTGAAAGCAGAGTTAAGCATAAGAAAATGTGCAAAACAGTTAGGATTTAGTCCACCAGGAATTAAGCAGGAAATAGACAATAACGGTGGCAGAGATAATTACAACCCGTACAAAGCTCATAAAAGGTATTTAAGACTAAGGAAAGAAGCCAATCAATGCCATAGAATTCTTGGCGAAGATGAATTTATCACTGAGCTAGTTGTTATGCTCTTAGGGTTTAAATGGTCACCAGAACAAATCGCTGGCAGAATTGAAGCTGAGCTTAAAGAGAAGTTAATCTCAGTCGCTTCCATTTACAACTATGCCAATAATAACAGAGAGCTGTCTAAGCTCCTAGCTCGCAAGCATAACAAGTATCGGCGAACGAAAGCAGGTAATGATCGTAAAAGAGCCAGAGAAGAAGAATCAACAAAGAAATCGATTAACGATAGGCCATCAGTTATCAACAAAAGAAAAAGAGTTGAAGACTATGAAGGAGATACCATTATCGGTCAGGAAAGAACTGCCAGGATTCTAACTCATGTAGAGAGAAAATACGGTTTTCTTTTAGCTGATATGCTCTATGATGTCACAGCTGAAAAGATCAGCTTAAAGACAGTCAAAGCATTCGAACAAATTCCAGACAACAAGAAATTCAGTATTACCTATGACCGTGGCTGTGAGTTTGCATATTATGAGATCACTGAGAAGAAAACCAAGCTGGATATTTATCACGCTAATCCATACCACTCCTGGGAAAGAGGCACAAACGAGAACACGAATGGTTTAATTAGAAGATATTACCCAAAAGGCACACCATTTGCTAATATTGAAGAGGAGGAACTTAAAGATGTAGTAGAACAAATCAACCACAGACCAAGGAAGAGATTGGGGTACAAAAGTCCTTATGAGAAATTCCGTGGTGTTAACTTTCGAATTTTAATGTAAGTTTCCATATTGCTACGGTGGTGAATCGGGGAGATTAATCGAAAATTTGATAAATAATTCTTAATACGGTATTTTGTAATCAATGTTAATTTTAGATATGGAAGTATAATATTATGGGAAATACTTATGAATCTGGGCAAGGTTATTCACTGGATGCTCAGCAAATTAGTGGTACAACTATATCAAATAATGCTGATAATTCAAAAAATAGAGTTATTAGAAATGAAAGTATTAGGAAGCAATTGGAAGCAGTTGTGTCGATAGATCAATTGCCTGCGACAGTTATTCTTGGCGATCAGCTTGAAAAAAGCTTGGATAATATTAATCAAGAACATCCCAATCTGGACACATCTTCAATTGCCTACTCTTTGAGCAATAGGTTTTTTGATGTCGGATTATACAATAGAATTTCAGGACAGAGCATGTTCGGCCTTAAGGATTATGAGCTGAGCTATAGTGTCGATCAATATAAAGATGATTTTACTAATATTCAGCAGGAACTGAAAGCTTTTGGCGATGGGTCTCATTCAGATGGCAAAATTGTATTTCATGATGGCTGGATGCATTATTTACATGGAAAATCAGGGGAAACTAGCCAAAGAATTTACCTATCCTCTGAGCCGAGGCATTTAGCTCGAATTTTCTCGCAATTGGCAGACAGTATTCCGAGTAATGTTCCTTATAAAATGAAAACTTTAGATCCCAGTGATTTGAAAAGTCTCGGGAGAATAGATAATATTATTGTTTATTGCGATGATGATAATTTCGATAAAATATTATCAATAGTAGAAGATATTCATAGTTCAAATCAAGATGCTTTTAAAGGTAGGATGGCTCCAGGGGGTGGCGCTATTTCTATTGGTGAAGGTTTTTCAATCGCAAAACAGCCTGAAAAAACTAATGGCCTCGAGGTCACGGGGACTCAAGAAATCGCAAATAAAATTGGGGCCGAATTGGATAAAAAATGTAGTCAGATACTAATAAATAGTATTTACGGGAAAAATCCACAAGAAGCAAGAGGGTCAGAAGCTGGTGCATTTTTAAAGACCACTATTATTGAGCAGGCTAAGCGGATAAATTGGTTTAAGAACCCAGCAGATGACCAAAAAAACTTTTTAAATCAATGCTGGGGTGACGCGTTGTATCAAGTTATGATTGATTCTCTCGTAGCAGGTACGCCTATACGCAGATCAGAATTTCAAGACATATTTGCAAAAAAAATTAAGAGCGGGTCTATATTGAGCCCAGAACAACAAAGCTACTACTCCCTGTCAACACATCAAACTGACATAGCGGGCTTTGTCGCAAGTGCTGCCAATAAAAGTGGATTGGCAATCGTTCTGAGTTCAGGTCTAAAAGACCAAAAGACGCCATCAGAAATATTTAACCAGCTTGTGTCATAATTATTTGTGGTTTGACGACTTAATTCCGTCTGGAATTAAGAAGCGCTAGATTGATCTATAGAGATATTGAGAACCCGCAAACGTTTATCAACCCAACATCACCGATATAATATTAATTTAAGCCATAATAAAAACACCAAGAAATTGGTGTTTTTATTATGGTCCCTCGATAAGTCGAGGATACGAACCGTTATTGAGAATGATATTTATTTGTCAATGCTTAAACAAATCTTAGATGGTATTGGATTGGTTTGAATTTTCTTGACTATAGTTTTTTGTTTTTAATAGTCCTGCTTTTGAAGCAATATAATTATAAAGTAGCTCTGATGATGAGTCTTCTCTTGTTCGTCTTTGCATCTCTAGGTCATTTGCAGAGATAACATTTAGCTGATTTGTCCTAATTAACTCTGTTCTTGCTATGTCTTCATCAGCCTTAGGAACAAAATCAGGGTGAGCTTGTATCCATTGGTCCAGTTCATTAGCACTGTAAATATCACCATTATCGGTAGTGATGGTTTCGGAGTCGTGAGCTATTATTTCTGGAACCATCGGAAGAACTTTTTCTTTAATAAAAAAGTGTGAAGCCTGCTGTGATAAGGTGATAGTATTTTTATCATGATAATCTTTTACAAATTTAAAATACTCAGGCAGGCTACCCTGGTGCATAGAGGCTACATACTGCGCAAGTATGTTTGAATATTCGGTGCCTTCAAATATATGTTTTTTATATAAATCAACCGCTGTTTTATATCTCTCAGTTTCAGAGACTATGTCATCTTCGGAGAGTGAAACAAGTTTTATAACATCAGACCAATCCAGGGCATTTATTATTTGTTGACTCATTATTGATTACATCTTGGCTTTGCTCTTTAGACATTACTAGCGCTGCGGTGTCATAATATTGTCCCATTAGTCCATAGCCAGCAGAAAAAAAGATACCTTCATCACGTCTTAGTTTCTTGTCAAATTCAAAAGTATTCGTTTGGCCTTCAATTTGTCTGGAACTTGATAATCTTTTTGCTTCTAAAAGCTTTTGTAATGCGGTATGGGATAGCCTATGTACAAGTCTGAATTCTCCAATTGTCTGTCTGAGCTGAGATGATTGTTCGGTAAATTCTAGTTCTGCTTGCCTAATTTGATCTTCTGACATGCCTTGCGCGAGATATCTTTTTTGCCTTATTGATTGTAAAGTCTTAAGATAAGAGTCGCGATTTTGCGCCATTCTTTCTTTGCCGAGTTCAAAAATTGATTCTGTTTCGCCTTCTTTTTCTATTTCTTTCGGTTTAGAATTTTCAGCAATACATAATTGACATGAATCGGGGAAATTTCCATGTACACACATGTCGATAAGTTTATGTTCTGAGCTTTCTTCTGTCACATAACCTCCACTATAATTATTTATTTAAAAATAACACTTTTAACATTTTGCCACAACAAAATTAAATAAATTAAATAAATATGATTGATGGTAACTCATTGACAAATCGAAAAGATTTATTATGGTTCCGAGACTATGATTCCCTCTAAAGTAGGGTAAACTTCTCATCCTAGTTTATCCAAACCAAAACAAAAACACCTCGATGAGGTGCTCTTGTTTTGGTTCCGAGACTAGGATTCGAACCTAGGTAAACAGATCCAGAATCTGTTGTCCTACCGCTAGACGATCTCGGATTATTTTTTGAAATTGATCAATTCAAATAATTTGATATACAGTTCACGATTACAGGCGAAGAAGGCTTCGGCGTATTCGCTGACGTTGAACATGCCGGCTCTGTACTGATTGAGCCCTCTGATGGCGGACAGATATGAGCGATCAGCCAGCTGGCTTTTGTGTGCGAGAATAGCGAGCTCCTTCTTGTCAAAGGTTTTGTCTACATTGACGATACGATTGGCGTAAATTGGCGACCAGACCTCATAGGACCAGACTTCGCCTTCGAAATCTGAACTTTTGAGAGTGCTATAAAGAATTTTGCATGTCTCATAATGATCGGGGTGCGGATCGAGAAACGATGGCGTATAAATAATATCTGGTTTGAAGCTGGAAATCAAGGTGGTGAGCAGTTTCTGAGTGACTTTGTTGTTGTTGATTTGGCCATCTTCGTAACGCCAGAAGGTCAAGCTAGATACGCCAAGTAATTCAGCAGCATCTTTGGCTTCTTGTTCGCGCTTCTCGATGAGTTTTTTTCGCTCGTCTTTTTTGAGCTCTTGCTCAGCGCCATTGGATCCGTCAGTGAGGTAAACTATTTTGATATTAGAATTGTTCTCGGCGTGGAGACGGAGGGTGGCGCCACAACCGATGGCATCATCGTCTGGGTGAGGGGAGAGAACGAGAATGTTGCCATGTTGGACGGCTTTTGGGATTTCGAGCTTGAAGTGGGATTGAGCGGCGAGATTAAAAATCTGATAACCAGCAAATTTGCGCAGGTTATTAATAGAAAGAAGATTGTCTTTTAAACGTTTGAAGCTCATAATTGGTTCAATTGTAGCAGAAAAGCTCCCGCAAGTCTATAAATACAATCAGAGTAATTTAAATTTTAAATTTTAAAATTTAAAAAATTTGGGCCTGTCATTCTCGGGACCAGCGATGTTCTCGAGAGTGGTACCCGGGAATCTATGGAATGGAATTTAATTTTCAATTATCAATTATCAAGTGCTAATACGAAATACGAAAAATACTAAATTTACGAAAATGAATAACATACTGAATACAGATCGCTCAGATAACAGATAAT
>JBAXQZ010000029.1:0-10049 GCA_037131475.1 bacterium
GTGACTATACTGCTAAAGGTTGGAATGCTGGATTTCTCAATTAGCTTGACAATCTTTGTCTCAATGCTGATTGGTGGATATATCGGATCCCATCTCGCGATCAAGAAAGGGGCAAGTTGGGCGAGGCATTTGATCTCTGCGATGATTATCATCGTTGCAATCAAGATGATCGTGTTCTAGCTGGCTCTCTATCTTTAGCAAAATGGGAGGCGCTAATGTCTGAATATTCTGTCCCTTACTATTTAGTGAGGGATTTTATTCGTACTTCAATCTTAATCTCCTCCAGCTGAAAAAAGCGCATCAAATATGGCTTTTGATATATGTTACAAAAAAATATTTAGTTTTTAAAATAGTAAATTGGTCTAAAAAATGCTATTTTGTATGAGTATGAAAAATATTGTTGAAAAATTAAATACCGATTGTTCTCGCAGGGTAATTGCGATTGTTGGGCCGACGGCGAGTGGCAAGACTGGGATTGGCGTGCGGCTGGCCAAGGAGTTTGACGGCGAGATTGTTTCGGCTGATTCTCGCCAAATATATCGTGGTCTTGATCTCGGGACGGGGAAGGACGGCACGCCAATCGGAGATTGGCAATTATCAAATACCAATAGTCAATTTCCAATTAATTATCAATTATCAATTGAAAATTTGCGAAGTTCAATCAGAATGTTTGAGGGGATTCCTCAATGGATGATTGATATAGTCGAGCCTGAAGCGAAATTTAATTTGTTTGATTATTTGCCTTTGGCTAGGATAGTGATTGAGGATATTTTTTCTCGTGGCAAGACGCCCATAATCGTCGGTGGTACGGGGATGTATGTACAAGCTTTGGTCGAAGGTTTTCAGCTCGAAATTCAAGATTCTGAAAATGAAACCAAAAATTTGGTAGCTAAATATTCGAGAGATCAATTGGGTCAGATGGATAAGGAGCAATTAAATATTATTTTGGCCGAGCTTGATCCTGAGACGCACGCAAATATTGATCAAAACAATCCACATCGTTTGATACGAGCAATTGAACGAGCTCAGAGCGGTGAACGCGCGATCAAGGTCAAGCCTGATTTTGAGGTCCTACAAATTGCGCTTGATTTGCCTCGCGAGGAGCTTTTCGCGAGTATCGATGCGCGTGTTGATTCGAGATTTGAGGAGGGGATGCTAGAGGAGGTGATAGGCCTTTTGACGTCGGGAGTTAGTCCTGAGTGGTTGATTGGCTTAGGTTTGGAGTATCGCGAGATAACGAATTATGTATTGTCAGAGAAGCAATCCCAACCGTTGACACAAATGAGGGAAGATAATGATTTCTTTGAAATGAAACAACAGCTCAAATACAAAAGTCATCAATTTGCCCGTCGACAGCTGACGTGGTTTCGACGATTTCCAACGATCAAATGGGCGAGCGAATATCGGGAAGTGGAAAAAATAGTGAAAAAATATTTAAAATAATTTTGCATTATATCGGCAAAAGGGGATATAATATAATCAAAATATTTTGGAGGGTTTATGGACGGACAGGCTTCAACAATCGATTTACTATCATCTGCTGAGATAGAAACTGAGCTAGCAAAATTGACGACAAAATTGGAAGTGATCAAAACTGATTATAGGGAAATTGATATTGTTTTGAGCAGGCGAGCTCGTATGGACAATGATCCAAATCCAGAGGGGACTAAAGATCTTGAGCGACGATTAAAGCATTTAGATGAAGAATGGACTGAAACAGAGAATCAAATCAGACTCTTAAGTTCAAAAAGGAAGTCTTCTCGTAACACTTCAGGTGATAATAGTCTTGAGGCTCAGGCGGCTGCAATAATGGGGGCTCCTGCCGAGCGAGAAACTGAGTTGGCAAAATTAAAACAAGAATTGCGACTCATAAATGCAGAATATACGGAAAAGAGTAATCGCTTAAACACACGTCCTGGTATGGATCCAGATCCTGAATGGGCAAATCTAATTGATGAGCAGTTAAGGCTTCTCGATAGGCAGCGGATTGAGATAGAGGGAAAAATAGAACTCTTAGAATCGCAAGGAGATTCTTCTCCTGATATATCGAAGGGTGATAGCCTTGAAGCGCAGACGGAAAAAGTGTCAAATCTCGAACCGAAGTCTGGGCCAACTTCTGAAATAAAATCTGAATCAAGCTTAGATCAGCCACGTTTTCATCCAATCGAAGCCGTGACTTTTGACAAACCGATTGATCAGAATGAATCGCCCGATATAATATTAACGGGCGAAGAGAATCTACCTGTTTCGTCTCAAGTTCAAAGTGAAAATAGTGAAAAAGTTAAGATATTAGGGGAGAATACGCCGGAAGCGCTCAATGCTCAGCTACGAGATTTCTTGAGATATTATTCTGAGTTTAGAGATAGGATTCAAAATAATGAAAAAAAGATTCTCAGTGAAGTGCGACAATATGAAGAGATAATTAAAAAATTGGAATCGGATTTGGCGAATACTAATCTCGGCATTGAAGATGTCGAGAAAGCGTTAAATGATTTGTTGGAAGATCGAAGGGGCGGGGAGAGCATTCAATCTGAGGATAAAGCCGCTCTTATGCCAAAATCACAAATTAAAAGCGAAATCTCTGATTCGTCGATCGAGAAATTTGATGAATTTCGTAAATTTTTCTTGAATTATACAAAGGAAAATCGTCCACGGATAGAGAATTTAAAAAAAGAGATTCGAAAAAATAATGAACAGATTGATAATCTTAATTTATCTTTGAAGCAAATTGAGCAGGAAAGGCAGGAATTCCGAGATATGTTGAAGGGATTATTAAATGAAATACGAGAAAATAAGAGCTGAGGCTAGTTTCGTGCGTAAAATTTGACTATATTTGACTATATAGAACTAATATGATATAAAAAAGATAGCAACTTCTGGCGAAAGGAGGTAGTTGTTGTGTTGAAATTTAAAAAAGTCAACGGGTCGGGATTCCCGTTTGATCTCCAAGGCGAGGGCATGGCTTATATAATGAGTCATGCATGGTATGGCTGGTGCGTTAAGGTCTTTTCAGAAGACAAAATAATAACAAATCAGCTGATTGAGATGATGATAGATGCATCGCAGGATTGGGAAGCAGAAATCCGGATGATGGCGGGATTAATTCTTGGTATGGCTTGTAATCCAAGGGCAGAGGAAGCTCTGATTAGGTTGGCTGGCGACCCAAATGAGTGGATACGAGCTGTCGCAGCATATGGACTTGGGAAAATCCCAAGTCGAGAAGGGCTTCTCGCTGTCAACCGGATTATCTATCGAGGTGGTGCACCACCTGTTCTGGATGAGGCGGTGCGTGCTCACACCAAGATTGCAAAATATCTTGATGGACAACTTAGTATTAAGTCGTCCATCGTCGTCCAAGCATACAGCTCGGTGTAGTTGAATGCAAAAAAAGAACACTATTAAAAGGGCTTCAAATTTTGAAGCCCTTTTTCAATTGGAATTTTATTTGTGATATTTCTTGCGTTTTTGTAGAACGTTGAGTCTGGCGAGCTGTTTCTCGAGCATGATAGTGGCTTCGGTAAACTCGACGGTATTTTGGGCATTGGCGATACGCTCTTCCGCGGCATGTCGGGCAGCGATGATCTTGAGCTCGTCAAGAGAATCAGCATTTTCGGCAGTGTCTGCGAGGATTTTGACCATATTGTCACCAATCTCGGCGATGCCACCCTCGGTGGCAAGATGATGCTCGATTGACCCATTGCGAATTACAATTTCTCCCGGCTTGAGAGAAGTAATCAGTGGCGTATGATGCGCTAGCACTATAATCTCACCGTCAGGAGTAGGTAGAGAGAGCTCGGAGGCTTCTTCTTCGTATTTGACACCGTCAGGAGCGATGAGCTTTAATTTAAATTTATCAGTTATCATTTTTCAATTTCCAATTAATTTTCAGTTATCATTTTTCAATTTCTTTAATATTCATTGTTGTAATTATTTTTTGAAAAATGAGATTAAATTCGTGACATTCTTGTGAAAGAATTAAAATCGTTGCATTTTTATCCGGTTCACATTCAGATAGCATAGTGAGCCAATATTTTGTCTCTTGCGATTCTTTTTTGCAAATGAAAATTTTATTTTTAAAATCTTTTTTTGAAGAAGCGTTGATTGCTTCCATGTAGTTTGCGCCAATACTTGTGCCTGATCTTACCAATTGATCAATTATTTTTGTTGTAATGGGATTGAATTTGATTGATTTACAGAGCAAAATTATCTCTTTACCAAATTTGGTAGTTCTAATTTCCAAATTGTTATTTGAATTGTTCATTGAAAATTGATAACTGATAATTAACTGATAACTGGAAACTGACAATTGGTAATTATTTCTTGACCTGGTCTATATTGCCTTTCATGTAAAAATCCTGCTCTGGCTTGTCATCGTGTTTGCCCTCGATGATCTCTTTGAATCCTTGGACGGTGTCGGCGAGAGAGACATAGGTGCCGGGAATGCTGGAGAAAACTTCGGCGACGTGAAATGGCTGGGAGAGGAATTTTTGGATTTTGCGAGCTCGTGAAACGGTCAATTTGTCATCGTCAGAAAGCTCCTCCATGCCGAGAATTGCGATAATATCCTGAAGATCCTTGTATTTTTGTAAAATCCTCTGAACTTCGCGAGCGACGAAATAATGTTCTTCGCCAACGATGTTGGGGTCTAGCATATTGGAGGAGGATGAGAGTGGATCGACAGCGGGATAAATGCCGAGCTCTGAGAGCGAGCGGTCAAGTACGATCGTCGAGTCAAGGTGGGCGAAGGTTGTAGCTGGGGCTGGATCGGTCAGATCATCTGCTGGCACATAAACGGCTTGGACTGAGGTGATAGAGCCCTTCTTGGTGGAGGTAATTCTTTCTTGGAGATTGCCCATTTCTTCGGCTAGTGTTGGCTGATAACCCACGGCTGATGGCATACGCCCAAGTAGGGTCGAAACCTCTGAGCCAGCTTGGGTAAAGCGGAAAATATTATCAATAAATAGAAGGACATCTTTGCCTTCGTCGCGGAAATATTCGGCCTGAGCGAGACCGGCGAGAGCGACGCGCATACGAGCGCCTGGCGGTTCGTTCATTTGACCAAAGACGAGAGCAGTTTTGTCGATAACGCCAGAATCCTTCATTTCATTGTAGAGGTCATTGCCCTCACGAGTGCGTTCGCCGACGCCCGCAAAGACAGAGAGGCCAGAGTGCTCGGCGGCGATATTGCGAATAAATTCTTGAATTAGGACGGTTTTGCCGACGCCGGCACCGCCAAAGAGACCAACTTTGCCACCCTTGGTGATAGGGGCGATCAGGTCGATGACCTTAATACCAGTCTCAAAGACCTCGGTCTTGGTATTTTGTTCATCAAAAGCCGGCGCTTCGCGATGGATTGGATAGCGGACTTTGGTTTTTGGTGCTTCTTTGCCATCGATGGGCTCACCGATAACATTGAGCATACGGCCAAGTGATGTTTCGCCGACTGGGACTGAGATAGGGGCTTCGGTATTGATGATCTCGATGCCACGTTGAAGTCCGTCGGTCGAGCCCATAGCTACGGCGCGAACGGTCTTCTCGTCCAAATGTTGTTGGACTTCAAAAACAAGCTTCTTGCCTTCGAGCTGACACTCCAAAGCATCGTAAATGGCGGGTATTTTGTCCTCAAAGCGGGCATCGATAACAGCACCAATGATCTGAGTAATTTTTCCGTTTTTCATATATCTCCTGTGATAATGATCAAGTATCAAATATCAATGATCAATTAATTATCAATTATTTATCAATTATTTAAGTATTAAGATTAAGTGTCAATTATCAATGGTCAAATATCAATTAAGTATTCAATTATTCTTACGAGTCCTGTCTTTTTTAAAAATGACTGACCGCTGTCTGTCATTCCCGCGAAGGCGGGAATCTTATTATTAAAAATTTTCACTTAAGTCTTCCCAGTTAGGATTATCTTTGTTAATTAGGTTTTCTTTCCATTCCCGATTCCATTTTTTCATTTGTTTTTCTCTTGAAATCGCGCTATTAATATCTGGTGTCTCTTCGTAATAAACTAATTTACCAACGAAATATTTATCAGTAAATCCCTTATAGATATGTTTTTTGTGTTCGTAAATTCTTTTTTCAAGGTTGCTAGTAACCCCAATATATAATACCCCATTTTTTTTACTTGCTAATATATAAGTGTAATACATATTGATTTAAGATTCCCGTCGGAATTTACCCGGTGTGAGCTCGGGCGGGAATGACATCACAATTTGATTTAAATTTATCTTATGTTTAATTGATATTTGATTCTTATAATCTCAAAGCGTTATTTCATTGCTTCGGCGGCACCTGAAATCTCGGCGATTTCTCGAGTGATGCCGTCTTGGCGGACGGAATTGTATATCAATTGCAATTCGTCTATCAGATCCTTGGCATTATCGGTGGCGTTTTTCATAGCGACCATACGCGCGGAATGTTCGGAGGCGTTGGCTTCCAATACGGCGCCATATACCTGTGTGCGGGCGATTTGGATCAACACGCTGTCAAAAACCTGATCGGCCGTTGGTTCGAATTTGTAATCCAAATCTTTGGTTGATTCTCTTGTGGCCCAAAAGTCTTTCATATCAATGTGTTCGTCGGTAATAGGGAGAATCTGTTGGACGACAGGGACTTGCTTGATGGAAGAGGAGAAATGAGAGTAAATCACCACGACGCGATCATAATTGTTGGCGAGATATTCTCCGTTGGTCATCTTGGAGATAGGGATAATGTCATCAATCGAGAAGTCATTGTCAAAGCCCTTGAATTCGGCGATCAATTTGCCTATGTTGTAACGTCTGGTATAGGCAGCACCGACTTTGCCAATAGCAATGACATCGCAATTGCCAAGAGTGAGATTGCAATCCGTGGTGTTGCTGGCACATTTTTCTCTTTCAAACTGAACAAATTTTTTGATTATCTCGGTGTTGTAAGAGCCACAAAGCCCTCGATCTGAGGTGATGAGGATGACGGCGGTTCTTTTGAATGGGCGAGTGGAAATAAGGGGATGATTGTCGGGCAGGACTTTGTGTGCGAGCAAATGCAAAATATTCCAAGCTTCTTGGATATAAATACGAGCCTGTCCGATGGTGCGAACGGCTTTTTGCATCTTGATACTGGCGATCATCTCCATCGCTTTGGTAATTTGCTTGGTGTTGTTGACCGATTTGATACGGCGTCGAAAGATTTGTGTTGATGGCATAGTCGTAACCCTAAATTGTATTTCTTAATTTTTTTTAAGTGATTGGAGTTCTTTAAGTACTGTTGAAATTTGTCTATATAACGTAGCTAAGTTTTCCTGCTCGCTAGGAACGTACAAATCTTCCGATGCGTTACTGGCGCTTGGAAATCTTTTTTCAATGTCATCTTTGAGTATGTGCAAAATTAATGTTGCATCTGTGATTGGTTCGCCTGTAATCGGATTAAATTCAGAAATTAATTTATTGATTACAGCATTCTCAATAAGTATGTCCGATTTGACTTTATCTTGCAGGGTGGAAATATTAATCCCGTCCAATTTACGAATTTCTGCCCCCTTGAGATTGGCGGCCCTGATAGATCTTAAATTATTCATTACACTAGTCATATTCTCTGGCGTAACTGCATCGGGCATTAGTATACGGGTGTCGATAGGGTCGTAGTTAATTATTTCAGCAAATCTTCGAATATCTGCAATTGAATTGCCAGTACTTTGAAAGTTAAGCAATTGGTCTATTGCTTTTACTCTTTCACGATATTGTCCAGGGATTTCTGAATAGTCTGACGAATCAGTTCCAGTTTCAGGTACTGAATTAGCCTCGCTTTTATTCGTTAGGGCAACGAATACCTGTTCATTTGTTTGGCTACCATTTAGTTCATTCATTTTAATCTCCTTTATAAATATATTGATTGTTTATTCTGTTTGAAAACATGTATTCTTTGATTTCCTTATTGAAATAGCTTACATCGCGTTGGTAATTTGCTTGGTGTTGTTGACCGATTTGATACGGCGTCGAAAGATTTGTGTTGATGGCATATATTTTTTTCATACTAATTACAGATCGCTCAGATAACAGATATTAATACAGATTAATGATTCTTTTGATTTTAACCCCGTCGTTCATAAATCTGATGATAATTCCCAATTTTAAATTACTAGCTTTCAAATATTTTAATAATTGTGAACAAACATCTTTATATTGTTTGTCTCCAACTTTCAATTCAATAACTATTTTATCATCTACGAGGAAGTCAAAATAATTTTTAGCAATTAATTCGTTATTGATTTTGATTGCACAATAGGCTTCTCATTTGTATGGTATTTTTGCATCTAATAGTAACTTTTCATAAGCGGCTGAATAGACTTTTTCTGTTAACCCAAATCCTAATTCATTAAAAACCTGGTACCCCAGACCAATTAGTTGATAGCTTAAATCCTTATAAATAATTTCATTTTTCATTTTTTGATCGTTATCTGTAAATTATCTGTTATCTGAGCAATCTGTATTCAGTATGCCTCAGCTTTTCTTTCCGTTTTTTTCGAGGAATGCTTTGATTTTTTCCTCGTCTTTTTCTTCAATTATACCTGTGATTCGGATATTTTTTAGGATGTCAGTAAGGGTGGTGCGGGCGAGGCCTAGGATTTCTTTCTCGGCTTGAACGATCTCTGATACTTCGTAGCCGTCGAGATAGCCGTTGATCGCAGCGTAAAGCACCAAGACCTGCTCTTCGACTGGCATTGGAGAATACTGAGGCTGTTTGAGTAGCTCAGTGACACGTTTGCCCCGCTCGATTGTCTTCTTGGTCTCAGGATCAAGGTCTGAGGCAAATTGAGCAAAGGCGGCAAGCTCGCGATATTGGGCCATTTCGAGCTTCAATTTACCAGCAACTTTCTTCATGGCTTTGATCTGAGCGGCGCCACCAACACGTGAGACGGAAATGCCGATGTTCAAAGCGGGACGAATTCCTTGATAGAAAAGATCGCTCTCGAGGAAGATTTGGCCATCAGTAATGGAGATAACATTGGTGGGGATGTAGGCAGAAACATCGCCGGCTTGAGTCTCAATGATTGGCAAGGCGGTCATGGAGCCACCGCCAAAATCTTTGTTGAGGCGAGCTGAGCGTTCGAGTAGGCGAGAGTGAAGATAGAAAACGTCGCCAGGGTAAGCTTCTCGGCCTGGTGGACGACGGAGTAGGAGGGAAACTTGACGATACGCCCAAGCTTGTTTGGTGAGATCGTCAAAGATAATGAGTACATCTTTGCCCTGCTCCATGAAATATTCGCCGATCGCACAGCCGGTGTAGGGGGCGATAAAAGAGAGCGATGCAGGATCGGAGGCACCGGCAAGAACAATGGTAGTATATTCCATCGCGCCGTTCTCTCCGAGCTTGGCTTGGATGCGAGCAATCTTGGACTTTTTTTGTCCGACTGCAACATAGATACAGATTGGTCGAGTCTCTTTGGGCAAATTTTTCTGATTGATGATTGTGTCGATAGCAATAGCAGTCTTGCCCGTGCCACGGTCACCGATGATGAGTTCGCGTTGGCCTCGACCGATCGGGATTAGGGCATCGATTGCCTTGATGCCGGTCTGAAGTGGGACAGTCACACCTTGGCGAGTGATAACGCCTGGTGCGACTTTTTCTATTGGCATATTCTTCACCGTTTTGTATTTGCCTTTGCCGTCAAGTGGCTCACCAAGTGGATTGACGACTCGGCCGATGATCTCTTCACCGACTTCGATACTGGCGACTTTGCCAGTACATTTGACCTTATTGCCAGCCTCGATAATCTTGTAGTTGCCCAGGACAATCGCACCGACGGAGGCTTCTTCGAGATTGAGGACCATGGCAGTAACGTCGCCATTTTTGGTCTCAATAGAGAGTAGCTCGCCACTTTTGGCATTTTTGAGACCGTAAATTTTGGCGATGCCGTCACCAATCTCGGCAATTTCGCCCGCTTCTTCCTCTTTGACTGAAGCGTCAAATGCTAGGATTTCTTTCTTTAGTTCTTCAATAATGTTTGTGCTCATATATACTCCGTGATGGTTAAGTATCAATTGTCAATTATCAATGAC